>JACQPU010000137.1 GCA_016207365.1 Ignavibacteriales bacterium
CCTCATCGTTTCCTCTGCCTCCAACTCCGCATCGCCGGTCAACAACGCAGTAGTACGTCCATATACAAGCTTCACAACGAGTGAGCCGTTGTTGAGGTCGACAACGGAACTATGACCAGGTGGAGGATGAACGGCATAAACCCGTACGCGGTAATCGGGGGAAATGTTCGCACCTGCCGCGGCTCGGACAATCGGAATCCGCCTCTGGTCTGCAATCTCCCGAAGTCGCCGATGGAGGGCCGACGCAATCATGGTGTCCGGCTCATAGATGACGCCAACCTCCACGGCCTCCATCACAGCCGCTAATCCTCCGATATGATCACCATGCGCGTGGCTCAGGACGACTCCGTCAAGTCTTTCAATCCCATGCCGTGCAAGAAAGGGAACCACAATACGATCTCCTGCGTCGTTTCCAAACGTTTTCGGGCCGGCATCAACAAGCATCCGCGTACGGTTCGGGAACTCAACCAACAAAGCGTCTCCTTGTCCGACATCGAGCATCGTGAGTCTGAGATTCGTGTTGTGTCCGATCGCATCCCTGAAAATCATAATACAGAGGAGAGCCCCACAGACGCCCGCGCCGACCTTGACTCTGCGAGGATGTGCGGTACTGAATGCGACAAAGAGAACTGTGTAATACAGGAATGCGGCAAGAAAGCCGAAGCCGTATGTTTCCACCGTGGCACCCGGAACGTCGGCAGCAAAGCGGACGAATCCCAGAAGAACATCAACGAGAAACTCGTTTAAGCCGGCATAGACGGCCGCTAGCCAGCCGGACAAGGCATCGACGGCAATGGTCATGCTGGCAAGAATGAGGTTCAATCCAACCAGCGGAACGACGATAATATTTGCTGCAAACGCGACTAGAGAGACGCGTTCAAAGTAGTATGCTGTGAACGGAAGCGTTCCTAGCTGCGCCGCCGCAGATACGGCAAAGACCTTCCAAACCGGTTCGAGAATTTTAAATTCTTCAAACGATTCGGGGATGGCGTGAATGAGTGCCTCGAGACGCGGGTAGAGGAGAACAATCGAAAGTACTGCTGCGAAGGAGAGTTGAAAACCGACATCGAATACTTGAAGCGGATCAATCAGCAAAACAACCATCGCCGCGACGGATATGGAATTGAAAATATCCGTACGCCGCTCCATTGCCGTCCCAACGACAATCACGCAGCCCATGATCGTGGCACGGACAATGGAAGACTCGGCTCCTGTGATCATCATGTACATAAGCAGCCCCACGAGGGTCAGCGCAACGACCCAGCGCTTGGAGAGTCGGAACAAACCCAGCACGAGATAGAGCATGAGGGCTATCAGGGCGACATTCGAACCTGAGACAGCCAGAATGTGGATAGTCCCGGTGTTCATGAAGGATTCCTTCAGCTCGGGAGAAATGTCTTTTCGATCTCCGAAGACCACGCCGCGCAAAAATCCGGCCTGGACGGGGCCATGATGCTTCTCGAGGACGCTTCCTAATTGCGAACGCACCGCTGCAAACCAGGACCGGGCCGTCCCACCGGCAGGCGACGGAAAACGCTCAAGACTGTCAATGCGAACAATCCCGCGAATATCCTTCAGCTTCAGGTACCTGCCATAGTCAAACTCACCCGGGTTTCGTGGTCTTGGAAATCCGGCCAAAGTTCCCCACAGTTCCACGGATTGGCCGGCCATGAGCAATTGAGCAAACTTCGCCCTTTTCCACGGCATAGTCGCGAGAAATCTTGCGCCTTCTTTCCACTGCCCGCCAATCAAAATTGAATCGCACACAACAACGAGTCTCAATGATGTACCCTGCTTTGCCGGCGCCTCCTCGAGAATGGCCCTGAAGTACATTGGAGAGTCCGAAGAACCGGAAGCAAAAGATCCCGGGGCAAGTTCTGATTCCCGCACCGATGTCCACGTTGCCGCAAGGAGTAAGACCGAGAAATGAAGAAAGACAGAGCCCACCGCCGATCCAGGACTTTTGATTGCAAGGACGAGAGCAGCAAGCCAGAATGAGGCAAGAAGGCCCCAGAGCATGACCCAAAGGCCTGGAGGAAGGCTTTCAGAAAGGAAAATTCCCCCCATCAAAAAAATGACGACGCGAAGTGCCGGCCGATGCCGGAGCACATTCCCCCCTTTCGCTTCTAGTCGTGTGTGAGAAACCGGATAATAGTCGGCGTAATATCAGTAAGAGTTTTTATCCCCGCAAGGATCGCGGAGCGTTGGCTTCCGATGACGATACATGGAACGGGATTGCGTGTATGTGTTTTAACGGACAGATCTTCAATGTTTCCGTGATCGCTGATCAGGATGGTCGTACTACGGGCGGGATCCGTGTTTTCAAGATAGCCTCCAAGAAATGCATCGAAGCGCTCGAGTACATCCACAGCAAAGTCCATATCCTTGCTATGACCTGCATGGTCCGTGAGCCAGTATTCGAACAATGTAAAATCATGCTCACGGGCAATGCCGGCGAGATGCCTTCCCGCCTCTGCCGCCGAAATTTCTCCAAGGTCGGGATATCCCATTTCGGGCCATCGCGATCTCGTAAGGTCAGCCGAAATTCCCCGGTTTACCCTCAGATCTTCAGCCTTCAACAACGGCACGCCGGAGAACATGCAGGACAGCGTTGTCACCGTGAGCCTTCTGGTCCCCGAATTTGTGTATTCAAAAAACTGTTTTGGAAACGCATTGGCAAAGACCACACGTTTACCTGCTTGCTGAAGCGTTCTGAAGATATTCCTTTCTTTAATGACAGGGCGCAGTTCCGTTGTGGGATAGGGACCAAAGTGCCTTCCGATCATTCTTGCCGCGTTCACGCCGGTAAATATGGCCGTCTGACCCGTTCCGCTTTGTGGAAGTCCGCGCACACCGAGGGTTGCATTGACAGGAGCAAGGATTGCCTGCCGGGTCGTTATCCTGGCCTTGCGACGATGAAACATGCCTCCGCCAAGAAGCGATTTCAGCTTTGGCAGGCGTGCTCTGAAAAAGGGATTGCGCGCGGGATCCCGGCTCCCTATGCCAACTCCATCGAGGAAAAGAAGCACGACCTTTGGGGATCTCATGGTTTCGGAAACGAGGGGACCTACTTTTTGCTTTCCAGAAGGAGGGTCACCGGCCCTTGGTTCACAAGCTCCACGGACATTTCGGCTCGGAAGACACCTGTGGCCACTTTCAACGGAGCAAGAGCAGTGCGAAGCGCTGTGACAAAAGTATCATAAAGATCTTCCGCCTTTTCGGGGTCTGCAGCATCAGTGTAGCCCGGGCGATTTCCTTTGCGCGTATCGGCATACAAGGTAAACTGCGACACCACCATCACTTCCCCGCTGACATCCCGTACGGAGAGATTCATTTTACCTTCATGATCCTGAAAACATCTCAATGCCGCGCACCGTTGCGCCAGTGCATGTGCGTCGTCCTTTGTATCATCCTTACCGACACCGAAGAAAATAAGGAGTCCGGCACCGATGTTGGAGCGGTTTCCCTCTGCGGTGGAAACTGTGCACCGTGAGACACGCTGGATCAGGGCGCGCATGGAGGGAGGCAGCGGCAGGTCAGTTCACAGGCCCCGGATTCCGGGTCGTTGAGCGGCATGATCCGATGACCACGCGCGGAATATTCTGAAGGTCGGGCACTACGTAGATATTGAAGAAACCACTTTGGCTCAGCATCCGCCGAACGTGGTCCGATTGCCCGAAGCCGACTTCGAAAGCAACCGATCCGCCGTCGACGAGGAGATACGGAGCCAATTCAATAATCCGTCTGAAGAATTCCAATCCGTCTCTTCCATCCGTCGTTGCCGTCTTTGGCTCATATTTTCTCACTTCCAGCTGAAGGTGCTCCCATTCTTCGGCGGACGTGTAAGGCGGATTGCTCACCACGAGGTCAAAGCGTTTCAGGAGAATTTGATCTACAGGCTCGAATGCGTCCAGAACGCGAAATTCAACGCGGTCGGTCACCTCATGTACCGTAGCATTGATCTCTGCAACTTCAATTGCCTGGGGGGAACAATCGATACTCGCAACTGATGCGTGTTTGACAAACTTTGCCAGCGAGATCGCAATATTTCCGCTCCCCGTACCAATTTCCAGAATCGAGAGCTTTTTCCCCTGGGCAGCATTGCACAGAATCATGACCTGCTCCACAAGGGTCTCTGTCTCGGCTCTTGGAATAAGGACGCGCGGATCGACACGGAACTGCAGACCCATGAAGCCTGCGCTCCCAATGATGTATTGCAAGGGCTCCCTGTTGAGTCTCCGCTCGAACAGCCGGCGAAACTCCTTCATCTCGTCTTTCGAAAGCGGTTTGTCGAATCCCGTATACAGTTGAATACGCTGGCATCTGAGAGCATGGGCAAGAAGAAGCTCGACATTCAATCGGGCTTCATCAAATCCTTTTTTTTGGAGGAGGTCGATGGATACTTTCATCAACTCCCGAACGGTCCAGATTTTCGTTTCCTGCTGGAGCATTACGATCTCCGCCGTTTTGTTGTTCGGCGGGTGGAGCGGGTTTTGGGGCGGGCAGAAACGCGCTGCGGGGACTTTCTTTTCACTGAAGACTTGGGTCGCTTGCGGGCTGACGGCTTCATCCGTTTTTTCATGGAGGCTTCGAGCCTGTTCATGCGTCCGGGGGAAAACGTCTTTTTGACCTCCTGCTGGAGTTTTTGTGTTTTTGCAAGGATTTCCAGCAATCGATCCTCGGTATCCTGATCGCCTTCCGGCCGCAATTCCCAGGCTTTCGTCAGCGCATCCATGGTCCGGTCAACCTTTGATCGGATGATCGTACCTAGAAGGCTCGGGGTCAACTCGACATTCTTGAGTTTGACCCGGTCCCCGGAGAAGAAACCAAGCTGCTCCATTTCGGCCTCTTCCGACGGGGCATCTTCCTCGCGTGGATGATCAAGATCGTCCTGGAGACTGGCGCGGATGGGGAAGAACTCAAAGCGCGGATCGCCTTCGAGCATGGCGGAAAAATCGGACAATTGGGGCACTTCGAATCCCTGAGAGTGAGCCTCCCGGCACACCTCGATCCAGACTTTTTTCACAGCGACAATGACATCCTTGTCGGCAGCGAGGATTCGTTCTGCTTCGTTCAGACAGCGCTCGTACATGATCGTGGGAGATTCAGTATGAAAAATGTAAAACTATTTGGGGGAAAGCGCAAGCGGGGGATCTATCGCGTCGCGGGATGCATCATCCGCTTTCGGGCCCGCGGATCCGGTACGCGTGTAAGAATGAATAATCCGACCAGGGAGAATACTGCACCGAGAATGAAAACGACATTGTATCCGAACTGATCACTGATCCATCCCCCGATAAGACTGGACAGAAAGAACGGAGCGGACCATGCGTTCATGATTCCAATGTAGAGCGGTCTCGATTGATTTGAGGCCATGTCCGACACAAAGTTATGTCTGGTAATCAGTTCAACGCCGAAGATTAAACCAACAAATGAAAAGATGATAAAGAACCACGCCGGATGGTTGGCGACAAGCGCAAGAATGGACGCAGCGGCCATTGCGGCGGCACAAACGACCAGGGAGACCCTATGCCCGCGCAGGTCGGCAATCCATCCAAGCACACCTGCAAAAATCACCTGAGACGCCAGCATGGTCATTGTAAAAAATCCCACGAAGGAGTCCGGAAGGTCGAAACGCTTGAATGCTGCTACGGTGAAGAAACCCTGCGGCATGAGCCCGATTACCGAGAAGCCGACAGCCAGCAGAAATCGTCGAAACGCCGCGTCTGATTTCACGGTTTCGATGACCTTGGCAGCAAGCCTCGACAGGGGAACAGGCCGTTCGGTGGGAGATGGAATATCTTCCACGATATTGCGCTGGATCATCAGCGAAGCAAACTGAAATCCGAACGCAAGGAAGAATGCCAGAGCGTAGTTCATGGGAAACGACAAGTATGTCAGGAGGGTCGCAAGAATCAGACTGTTAAAGAATCCCAGAAGCGCACCGGACGCGGAGCGCATGCCCATCAGGCGTCCTCGTTGGAGTGGATGCGTCGTCTTGACTACAAAATCGTACCAATTCGGGGCTGCAATACCGGCGACAGTCTGATTGAGAATAAAGAGCAAAAAGAACAACAGGAGCGCGAGACTTGGAAGAGTTCCTCCAAACAAGGCTATCACCACCGCCATGAGAAAAATCATCGAGCGCTGGGCGATGGCAGAGATGATTACCCAGGGCTTCCGGTATGGCTCCATCATGACGTAGTTGGCGGAGATGACCTGTGGAAGCAGATAGCACAGGTAATTCATCATCGGAAGGGAGCCAATGGCGATATTGCTGCCCCCGAGGCGCTGGACGAGGGCGGGGAAGACAACCTGGAAGTTCAGGAGGGCGAAGCTGGAGAAATACAGCGCGCCTTCAATCAGGTGGTATCGAAAATTCGTGGAAGTAACAGAGCGACGCGTATTCAAGGATCAGGGGAACAAAAAAGGGTCGCGCGGGCGACCCTCTCATGTGTTGAGAAATCACACCGCTATTTTTTCATTTTTGCCGCGAACAACTCGGCGACCTTTTCGATGTCGTAGCCGACTTTAGGGAGGTACACGCCGCCAAACCGCTCTACCATGGACTTCAGGGTATCGTACGCATCCGCGCTGCAAAAGAAAATCGGGGTGCTCCTGTTCGCCCCCTCCTTTTTTGCGAGTTGGAGAAGTGCAATGCCCGGAAGATGACCCTTGAGATTCGTGTCCTTAAAATCGTTGTCGAGAATGATAAGATTGAATACTTCCGACTTGATTTTCTGCCACGTATCAACGCTCGTCGCAGTCTCTACAATGGCGATTTCGTCTTCAAGGATGGCTGTTGCGACTTCGAGGGCAAAGCCGTGCGATTTTCGTTGACCCTCGTCATCGTCTGCAACAAGTACTTTATACGGCATCCAGCGTTAGTATCCTTTGCCTGGGTCGTTTCGACAGCTCAAAAGTTAGTGCTTTTTGCACGGAAACACAATATCCCTTTGCAGCCAAATCACGGCGCGGGAGATGCTTTTATGTACACTTCCCGCCCTCCGACAACCGTCTTTTCAACTTCTGTTCGTAAAATTTCGTTGGGAGGAATCTCCATGATATCCGAGGAGAGCACAACAAAATCGGCAAGCTTGCCCGTTTCGAGTGAGCCCTTGATCTGTTCTTCGAAGGCCGCCCAGGCAGCCCACGTCGTGAACATCCGTACTGCCTCTTCTCGCGTTAATTTCTGATCCACGTACCACCCGCCCGAGAATGCGGACTCATCCGCGATCCCAGCCTCAGAGAGCTGAAAACCGCTTCGCACGTCATCGGCCGTTCGGGGAATTCCCTGATGATCCTGACGCGTGACCGCCGCATAAATGCCATAGAGGGGATTCGGATGCTCGACGGGGAAATCGGATCCACCTGCAAGGGTTACGCCCGTTTCACGGAGGGAACGCCAGGCGTACGCGCCGCGGATACGTTGCGGCCCGATGCGCGACTCAGCCCAATACATGTCGGACGTGCAATGCGTCGGCTGCATGCTCGGAATGACGCCCAGCTTCTTAAAGCGTGGAATATCGTCAAGCCGAAGAATCTGTGCATGTTCCACCCGGAATCGCGTGTCCGCGCGAGGATGTTCCGTCAGGCATTGTTCATAGGCGTTGAGAGCAATGTTGTTCCCGCGGTCCCCAATGGCATGCGTGCAGACCTGGAAACCGGCCTGAAGGGCCTCGCGGATCGCTTGCTGAAGGTCCTGATCAGCCGTCACCGTAATCCCGCGATTGTCCGGATCATCCTCATACGGATCAATCAATGCAGCCCCTCGAGACCCAAGCGCCCCATCGACATAGAGTTTGAGCGCTCGGACCGTTAGCCGATGATCGCCATAGTTGATGAGCGGGCCCGTTGTGCGAAAATGGTCCCAAGTTTCCCCTCTTACGCTTATCGCGCCATAGATGCGGATGCCCAGCGTTCCCTCATCGACAAGCGCCTTATAGAGGGCGATTTCCTGCAAGTCCACGCCCATGTCATGCACACCGGTAATACCGTACTTCAGGCACTCTCCAATCACAATCTCCAGCGCTTCGCGCTGTTCTTCCGGCGAGGGCGGGGGCATCACGTTGAACACCAGATACTTTGCATCATCGATCAGGACTCCGGTTGGTTGGCCCGACGCATCTCTGATGATTCGTCCACCTTCGGGATCCGGTGTTCCCCGCGTGATCCCCGCCTGTTCGAGTGCGGCCCGATTAACCCAGGCCGCATGGCCATCAATGCGGATGAGGTACGCCGGATTCTCGGGGGCAACCCTGTCAAGCATCGTGTGGTGCGGGAACCGTTTGCTAGGCCAGTCATTCTGATCCCATCCATATCCACGAATCCAAGTGCCGGCTTTGACCTCATGAACCCGCGCCCGCACACGATCGAGAGTCTCGGATTCAGAGCGCACTCCGACGAGATCAACCGTGAGTCGTGCAATGCCCAGGCTCATGATGTGGGCATGAGCATCGATGAAGCCCGGAAACACCGGCCGGCCTTCAAGATCCACTGTCTGTTTCCACCGCACTCGCTCTTCAAGCTGACTTCGGCTTCCGACAGCAACGATCCGGTCTCCCTTCACCGCCATCGCTTCAGCCACACGGTTGTCAGAATCCATGGTGTAGATTCTCGCGTTGACGTACAGTGTGTCGGCAGAGATCGGAAGAGTTCTTTTGAACATGAGCACAAAGAATGCGATAAGAACGAGAAATGAAAGGAAAATGCGAAGGGTGTCTTTCATTTGGAAAACTGGAATGTGAGATGTTAGAGGTGAGATGAGAGAAGTGGCAAATATGAAACAGTATAACGGAAATGTGATAGCGGCTGGTGGGGCTATTGTACCACACTTTCGAAGCCGCGTTTAGAGAGATCCCTGTAGATAACCCAGCCGGCGACGGCACCTATCAGGATAAACAGAATTCCGGCGGCTGTCTCACCCAGAATGATCTTGCCAATTCCAAACAGCATTGCATAAACGAGAACCACACCCGCCACCCAATTCAGAAAGAGCGCGCCGTAGCCGGAATCGCTCCGAACCTCAGGCACTAACGCCGCAATGCGCTTCCAGCCCCATCCTCCGGGGTGAACGCGTCTGTAAAAAGCCGTAAGGGTTTCCTCGCTTGTTGGGTTCGTCATGTAGGTCACGGCCAACCAGGCTGCCGTCGTCGAAGCGACGATCACAAAGAGAGACTCCGGAAACACCATTCCTGTCCGGTCCTTCAGGACAGCAAAGACAATCAGCGGCACAATCATAGCTGTGATCTCGCTCCAAGCATTGATCCGCCACCAATACCATCGCAGAATGAGGACCAATCCCAGACCCGCACCGGCTTCTATTATAAAGGCCCACGCCCCGGAAATCGTCTCCAGCAAGCCTGTCACAATCAGAGAAAGAACCATCACGACGATGGTCACAATGCGTGAAACAAGGACGAGATGCCGTTCCCCTGCTTCGGGACGCACAAATCGTCGATAGAAATCGTTAATCACATACGATGTCCCCCAATTGAGCTGAGTGGCTATCGTTGACATATAGGCCGCAAAGAATGATGCAACCAACATTCCCTTGATGCCGGGCGGAAGGTAGTCCCGCATCGCGTAGACATAGCCCAACCGCTTGCTTCCGGCATCGAGCTCCGGGTAGAGGACAAGAGTTGCAAGACCCACGACAATCCACGGCCACGGCCGCAAACAATAATGAGCGATCGTAAACCAGAGCGTCGCAAAGAGAGAGTGTTTTTCATCTTTCGCGGACATCATTCTCTGCGCAACATATCCCCCGCCCCCGGGCTCGGCCCCGGGATACCACGACGCCCACCATTGCACGCCAGCGAACGCCAGGAAAGCTGCAAGGGATAGTGCGAGTGCCCCTCCGGCCTCCGCAGCCGGTTGCGAACCTATAGCGGGAGTAAGCCGAAAAGTTTCCGATGGAAGGCTCGCCAGCAGTCCGCTCATCCCCCCCACTTCAGGCAGATCGAGGATCAGGAAAGCCAGGATGATCGTCCCAGTCATTGCAAGCACAAATTGGAACACATCAGTAATTGTCACGCCCCATAATCCGGACAGGGCCGAATAGATCGCTGTCAGCGCAAGTGAACCGGCAACATACCACATGACCTCATCACGTGGAATGTCAAACATGCCCTCGAGAATCGCGGCCATGGCGAGGTTTACCCACGCCATGATAACGCAATTAATAAAGAGGCCAAGGTACAGCGATCTGAACCCCCGGAGGAATGCTGCCGCTTTGCCCGAATAGCGCAGTTCTACAA
>JACQPU010000155.1 GCA_016207365.1 Ignavibacteriales bacterium
CAAGACTGCCATTGAGGATTCAGTGTCTCACTCTATAATATAGTAATGAATTACCCAATAACCAACGGAGAAGGGCCGTTCTCGTCAATGGACAACAACGAATAACCGATAACCAATAAGCAACACCTACTTCCCCGATCTCTGCAATTCATTCAGCCTTGTGAGATACTCCACCGCTTCCTGTCTGAGAGGATCAATATTGATGGCGTTGTTAAAGTACTCGCGGGCTTTCTGGTAATTCTTGACCGTCTGATAGGCAAGGCCGAGCTGGATGTTCGTTGTGTAGCTTTGCGGATTAATCGCAAGGGCTCGCTCGTAATGCTGAATGGCGCGCGCGGGGTCACCGTCTCCCATGTAAGCCAAACCAAGATTCGACTGTGTTTCCCAGTAGTCATTTCCCTTGTAGATGGCAAGGGCCAGCACTTCGATCATCGGTTTGTAGTTGCCGGAACGCCGATAAAGGTTCGCGGATTCCCGGTACGCGCTCAAATATAATGAGTCGGTTTCGTAGGCTCTCACAAAGAACGGTTGCGCCCGGATCGGATCCCCCTGACGCGTATAATAGCGCCCAAGAGCAAAAGACGCGTACGCGAAGTTTGGGGCAATCGTAACCGCCCGACGGTACAGGTCGCCGGCCGCTTCAACATCAATCTTTTCCATGCTTTCGGCCTCATCCACAAGTTCGACTGCCTCGGCGGAAAACAAACCCTGCCTTACCTTGATCATGATCCGCATACGGTCGAACCGCTCGGAAATCTGAGGATCATAGCAAACACGAAAAATCTTAAACGCATGATCCTGTGCCTGATCGAGGTTCCCTGTATAATAATCGTTAACCGCAGCCAGCATGGAATAGAACGGCAACCGAAATACCGCGACATCCTTCTGCACATTGAGGAGAAACTCCGGTGCGAACGGAGGCATTCCTTGGCGATACCTCTCGTTGGCAAGTCGCACAAATGTCTCATAGGAATCCATGAGATTCTCTTTTCCCAGGATTGCGCGTTGCTCTTCGGAAATCGTGCCAGTCAATTCCGTTGCCGCCGTATCGGCAAAATCAAGGGATGAGTAGGAATAGGCAAGAGCTTCGAGTACCGTCTGATACTTGAAGCCGGTTCGACCGGCAACAGATCCTTCCAGAATCCACCGAACATTTTGGTCATCCAGAGCCCTCTGGAGCGAGTCCCGCGTTGTCCGGAGCCAGCCGAGGGTCTGCACGGAACGCCCAGCGAGATCCGCAATGGCTGAATCTTCAGCAGGAATGCCGAGGGAAGAACGCGGAAGAGAATCGCGGACAAACACAAAGATTGGCCGCTCCTCATCGAGGATTGCAATTCTTGATTTCAAGTCGGCCTGGGTATTCGATGCCGCTCCTTCGACGCGGTTTTTGTGCACGAGGTAGTACTGCTCAAAAATCTCCGTCCGGTTCTTGCGCAACCCCGCAAAAGTCGGAAAGATGTTGAACATCGCTTCACCGCGAAGAATATCTTCGCAAAAGGCAATGGACTCCCTGTACCTCTGGTTCATCACTGCGCCATTGAGTTTCCCCATGAGTTCGCGAAACGCAGAGAATCCCGGCCAGAGGTCCATCGGCACAGCGACTTCCGCGCTGTCCGCCGTGGCATTGAAGGCAAAGCGAAACAAAAGGGGGGCGTTGAGGCGGATCAGACGGGAAAAACCCACAGCCACCAGTGTGTCACCCTTGCCAAACGGTCCCTTCCAGGTCATCGGAAAAACACGCTCGTCCTGATGAAGGGAAAGCCGTCCAAGATCCTCATCGACGAAGTCCTCGTCGAACTGCCAGTCGCCTGCAGGTTTGCAGAGAAAGACATACTGAGTGTCACTGTTGACATTCTGATCGGTCAGAGGGAGCGTGCCGGTCCGGTTGCTTAAACGGACTTCCATGAACCGTGGTCCGCCCAAGCCAAGAAAACCGGACTTTTCCTTGACTTTGATCTGAATTGTCGGGACCTGACCAAACAGGATGAAAGATGGAAGAACGAAGAGGAGGAACGAGAGGATTCGATTCATCAAGTGTGAACTCCGGGTGAGGCGGTAACGTCGAGAGTGCTGAAAAATATAGAAAAACATGTGTGCGGAAGCAATAAAATGCGGCTTAAGGCTTTTCTTGACATTCTCTCGAAAAAATGAAACATTTTCTTCACATGCCCATTCTCCCTCGTACGAATCCGCAGAATTCTCCGGACTTGACCGCGGGCACAACAACACAATTCCTCGCTTCATAGCTTGGGAGAAATGAACACGGAGCCGGTATGATCAGGGTAATTGCAGCGCTTCTCGTCTGTGCGGGCTCCTGGGCTGGCTTGAATGCCCAGGTTCAACCCTACGTCAAACAGCTCCATTCGCTGGGTCTGTTCGGCTCGGAGGTCACTCGATCGGCAACGCTCGCGTTGCCGCCCCTCATCGCAATGACTTCCCTGTCAAAGGAGCTCGTTGTACTCAACGGCAGCTCATTCGACCAGGTGTTTTCCTACCCCCAACTACCGAATACACTCTCTGCATTGTTTTTTACGGCGGAAGGATCCCTCGTCAGTGCGCGGATCGACGGGCAACTGAACTATTGGGATCCCCTCAAGGGAACGATGACACGATCCCTCACGGCGCATAGCAGAGGAATCCTTGAGTGTGTTCAGAATGTGTATGGCCAGCTTGTGATCGCGGGTTCGGACAATACGGTGAAACTCTACGATCCGATTAAAGGGAGCGATGTGGCGTCCGTGAACCTCGACCCCGAGCGGCTCACCTCGCTCGCTGTTCATCCAAACGGAAAAATCGTGGCTGTCGGCCTTGCCTCGAACAAAATCGTACTCTTTGATTCTTCGTTAACACCCACGAAGGTCGTGATCGAACTCAGGGAGATTCCCGCAACACTGAAATTCAGTTCCGATGGGCGGCTTCTTGCCAGCGGCGGAAGTGACGGCAGGATAAGACTTTGGGAATCTTTGGCATGGACACCCTGGACCTCCGAATCCGTGCAGCGTGGTCCCATCTCGTCGCTGGCATTCGATCCCGCCGGACGCTGGGTCGTTGCGACGTCGCCCGATAGTTCCCTCGTGTTCTATAATCTTAGAGATCTCCGGACCGCGACATCGCTGTACGGACAAGGATCCGTGTTTACGACCGTGGGATTCCTGTCGATGGAAACAATGATGACAGGCTCCTCGACAGGAACTGTCGCTTTCTGGCGCGTTCTGGATCGACCACCTGATACAACAGCGCCAACGCTGACGATTCTTCGTCCCGCACGGTATACGGAAGATGCCCCAAGCAGGATCTATGCAAAACAGTACGATGTCCTCGGTGTCGTGTACGATGAAAACCGTATTGACCAGGTCGTTGTCGGAGGAGTGACTGCGACGCTCACGGATTCCAGGCAATCGAACGCGTTAGGTGAAACCGGCCTGAAGGGAAAGGAATTTCAGGCTTCGGTTCAGCTCGCGGCCGTCGGAATAAACCGGATCGAGGTAGAAGCGAAGGATTCGGCGGGCAATGTCGCGACTCAAACGCTCTTTATTAGACGTCTTGCCGCAAATGAGGCTGTTGAAATCCTTGCCCCGGCAGAGAATGCCGAGACCGAACACGTGGCAATGGAAGTCGAGATCAAGCCATGGTTCGATGTAGCTTCCTATTCGATCTCCGTCAATACTGTTGATCTCGTAGATCACAGGAGTGGGGTTCGCGTCAGAACCGGTGATGTCATTCGCGAAGAGGTTCCGTTGATTGTCGGGTATAATCAGATAGGCGTGACGCTTGTCAGCAAGGGGGGCGAGCGGTTTACAAAACTCGTCGGTGTAAACAGAAAATTCTCGGCCGCAATCACCGAGGCGGTGCGACGCCCTGATGCGGGTGCTGCGAAGGGTCTTGGTCCGCAACGATGGGCGGTGATTGTCGGGGTTTCCGGTTATGCAAACAAAGGGATTCCATCCCTCAAATACGCCGACCGCGACGCCGAGGCCCTCGCTGCATTCCTCCAAACTCCTGAAGGAGGCGCTTTCGATGCGGATCATATGCGGATCCTGATCAACAAGGACGCAACACTTTCCAACCTTCGGGAAGCGATGATTGATTTTCTCCAGCAGGCTATCGACAAGGATCTCGTTGTCATCTATTTTGCGGGTCACGGTGCCCCAGATCCTACGCGTCCTCAAAATCTCTACCTCCTCACCTACGATACCGATCCCAACCGGCTGGGAACCTCGGCATTTCCGATGTGGGACATTCAGACGGTCATCTCAAGGCAGATAGCGGCAAAGAAAGTTGTGGTACTGTCCGATGCGTGTCACAGCGGCGGCATTTCTGTTGACGTTGCCACCCGCGGCCTCGATGTGACACAATCGAATCCCATCAATCAGTACCTTGCGGAGCTTGCCAGGGCAAAGGAAGGAATGGTCGTATTTACCGCCAGTGCAGCCGGTGAAGTGTCTCAGGAATTTCCCGAGCTGGGTCATGGGGTCTTTACTTATTATCTCCTTGAGGGGCTCAAGGGTGCGGCAGACCTGAACAATGACTATCTTGTCACCGTCAACGAGCTCATGGCTTATGTCGAGGAACAGGTCAAACGGAAAACCCGCGGCGCTCAGAATCCAACCCGCAGCCAGACGACCTACGACAAAGAACTTCCGATGGCCGTGCTGAACAAATAAACAGGACCGCAATTCGATTGATTTCTATCATTAGTCAGAGGAGCCTAAGGCATGAACCTTCTTCTCGCATTCGTTATCACGGGTAGTCTTGTTACATGGATTCCCCAAAGCACACCAGGCGATAACCCGCCGACCGTGCGCCAGGACGACAAGGAGAATGTGGCGTTTCGGTGGGGATTTGGCGCCGTCACAGGGAAGGACAAGAAGTTTGTCCCTATTACACGCGATACAGTGCTTGCGTCGGGAGACGAAATCAAGATGGTTGTGGAATTGAAAAGGGAATGCTACGTCTACGTTATCCATCACAGCCCGAACGGAGAGGTGAGCCTTCTCTTCCCTGAAGATGTAAGGCAGTTTGCAGGCGATTACAAAGTGGGAAAAAACTACTACATACCGAAGGGCCGCGGTTGGTTTGAGCTTGACAAGAACACGGGTCGGGAAACCTTCTATCTGCTCGCGTCGGCCCAACGGCTCGTCGAATTGGAGGTGCTTGTTGGCGAATATTCCGCGGCATCGAAGGAGTCGAAGCCGGAAGCGGCAAAGAAAATTCTCGCCGAAATCCGTGACGTAAAGCGGAAATTCCGAACATTTACAACGCTTGCCGAGAGACCGGTGACTATTGGGGGAAACATCCGCGGCGTGGATGAGACGGAGGGAACCAAGCGGCCGGATGTGGCCTCCATCGCCACGGAAATCTCTGCCAGCAATTTCTACAGCAAAACCTTTACCATCGACCACAAGTAAATCTGGATGAGGGTTGCCTTCGACAAAGACGCACCTATGATGAAGGCAGCCTTCATCAGAGTCCGCTTAACGGCCCTCCTCGCATTGGCCGTTTTTCTGTTCGTTCATTTCCTTTTCTGGGGGTTTCCCGCTGTCTTTCAGTCGTGGAATTCCCAAATCGTGGACCGCATGTTCGTTCTCCGGTCCGCATTCCCCTCCTTCTCTCCCCGTTATGACTCCTCGGTTGTTCACGTGGATCTCTCCGATCGCACCATTGTGGCACTTCGGAATTTCTACCTGACCCGATCCCATTATGCGCAGGTGGTCGAGAATCTCGGCGCCATGGGTACCGCCGCGCAAGTCTGGGATTACATTTTCCCTGGACACACGACTCCAGAAGAGGATCGGAGGTTCTCAGAGGCGGTCGCTTCATCAGGCAATGCTTATTTCGGGATGAAATTCACGTTGTCAGATGATCCCCCTGCTGCGCCGCTGGATCCGGATCTGGACTATGTTCGGTACCTTGACAGCACGGCTTGGCACGTGCAGGTGGAGGGCAACGTGGACGAGATGTACCACGCAACCAGTCCCATCATTACGCTGCCGGATATAGCGCGCTCCTCACGAGGGTTGGGATATCTAAGCCTGAAATTTGATCGAGACGGCGTGTTTCGCAAAGCGCCCCTCATGGTACGATTCGGTGACCGGACCTATCCCAGTTTTGCATTTCGCGTTGCCTGCGAGTACCTCGGCGTCTCACCGGACAGAATCATCCTGTCACCGGGTCACTCCATCACCCTCAAAGGAGCCCGAAAACCAGGACAGGCGGTTCAGGACGTGATCATCCCGATTGACGAGAAGGCGAACATTGTCATCAACTGGATTGGTCCCTGGGGAACCATGCTGCACTATGATTTTGGCGATATCCTGAGAGCGGCCGATGACAGGGATGAGATGGATCTTCTCGCCGAAGAACTCATGGGGAAGATCGTTGTTGTGTCGGAAGTGGCAACGGGATCCGCGGACGTTGGTCCCGTCCCCACCGATAATAACTTTCCTCTAAGTGGCTTGCACGCCAATGTCATCTTCTCCATCATTTCCGGTCAGTTCGTTAGAGAGATTGGTGCCGGCTGGATGATTCTTATTGAGGCGCTTGTCCTCGCGACCCTTGTTTTCCTTGCCGGTCGCCTCTCGTCCATATGGCTTTCGTTCAGCATGGTCGGCGTGCTGGTTGCTTACATGATCCTCTCGACGACAGCCTTTCTTGGAGGGGTAATCGTCGATCCTCTGCCGGCCACACTGATGATCGTTTTCGGCATGCTCTCCATTCTCGGTTACCGGTTCTTTGATGAGCAGAAAAACAAGGAAGCTTTGCGCAGATCGTTTGAAGCGTATTTTCCGCCCACCGTGGTCAGACGCATTATGGCCAATCCAGCATCGATCACTGCCCGAGGGCAGAAAAAAGAACTCACAATCATGTTTAGCGATATCAAAAGCTTTACGACGTATTCATCGACCATGGCGCCCGATGATATTCAGAGACTGCTGAATGAGTATTTCGGTGCGATGGTAGAGATTGTTTTCAAGTATGAAGGAACGGTAGA
>JACQPU010000156.1 GCA_016207365.1 Ignavibacteriales bacterium
GTTCGATGGAATGACCACAGGGATGCACTGGCAGATTCAGAAGGGAGGCGGATTTCATTTTCACCGCGCAGAATCCCTGCGGAAGGATCTGGAAGTTGCGGTTGCGTTGGGTACTGATCCTGCCACACTCCTCGCTTCGGTCGCTGCGCTGCCCGAAGGAATTGACGAGGCAATGTTTGCAGGATTTCTCCGCGGGAGAGCAGTACGCTTCGCAAGGGGAGTCTCCGCGGGTATCCGCGTCCCTGCGGGAGCGGAGTTCATTCTGGAAGGAACAGTGAATCGATCGGAACGGAGACTCGAGGGACCTTTTGGCGATCATTTTGGCCATTACTCGCACGCGGCGCCGTTTCCGTTGTTTCACGTGAGAACCATTACCCATCGGCGCAATGCCGTGTACCCGGCAACAGTAGTCGGTATCCCTCCGATGGAGGATAAGTTTCTCGGAGATGCAACGCAATATATTCTCGGACCGCTTGCCAGACTGATCCACAAGGAGGTCCGTGACCTGTGGGCGTACTACGAAGCGGGCTTTCACAACCTGTTAGTGGTTGCGGTAGAGGAGCGCTACCACAAGGAGGCCATGAAAGCAGCGCTGGGATTGCTCGGTACAGGTCAGCTTTCGCTAACGAAATGTCTGGTGCTGGTCTCGGAAACTGTGAATCCGAGGAACTGGAACGAGGTACTTGCTGCAATCAGGGACAATTTCGATCCGCACTTCGATTTTGTGCTGCTTCCCAAAGTCCCATTGGACACGCTGGACTTCACGAGTTACAAAATGGAACTCGGAAGCAAGATGATTCTGGATGCGACGAGAAAGGACCGGCCTTCGCAAAAAGCCAAACGGCCTATTGACGAGAAGAGGATTCGGGGCATGGACAGACGCATAGTGGACACGGCAATCATGGGGGAGACGATGCTTTTGGTCAAGGTTCGGGCGAACGGCGGGGAGGTTATGCGGAAGCTGTTAAAAAAGAAGGAATTGGAAAGTGTGAAGATTGTCGCCGCCGTAAGTGACGATGTGAATATCCGCGATCAGGAAAACGCGCTCTGGGGCGTGTTTACCCGGTTCGACTGCGAACGCGATGTCGTGTTTTCGGATCAGAAGCTCATTGGCATTTCTCCTGTGTATAAGGGGACGATGGGCATCGACGCCACGTGGAAAAAAGGATATCCTGCTGCCCTTCGGATGGATGAGCGGGTGGTAAAGCTTGTGGACAAACGTTGGTCAGAATATTGGAAGTGAATGATGGGTTCTGACATGCACATACGTGATAAAGAATTGATTCCGATCTGGGAAAAGATCCGGAACGGTACACGCCTCACCGCCGAGGATGGCATCACGATGTTCCGTTCCCCCGACGTCATCTCGCTCGGCAAGATGGCTCAGACCGTTCAGAGACAAAAGAGCGGCGATGCGGTGTATTTTGTGCTGAACCAAAAAATTGAACCAACGAACATCTGTGTGCTTTCGTGCAAGTTCTGCGATTTTGCAACAAAAAAGGGGCGAGCCGATGCATATGAGATAACGATCGAGCACATTCTGGAAAAGCTTACGCCGGAGATCCACGAGGTACACATCACCGGCGGACTGCATCCGGATTGGGAATGGAGCTACTATCTCGACATGCTCCGCCAGATCAGGAAACACTTTCCCGCAACTGACATCAAGGCATTCACGGCGGTCGAAATCGATTTCTTTCACAAAAAATTCAGAATACCGATTGATGAAGTCCTTATGCAGTTGAGGGATGCCGGACTCAGCACCATGCCGGGCGGGGGGGCGGAGGTCTTTTCAGAACGCGTAAGGCGGCTTCTGTTTAACCAGAAGATCGGGGCAAAGACCTGGTTCGAAGTGCACAAGATAGCGCATCGACTCGGCATTCCAAGCAATGGTACGATTCTCTACGGCCATATCGAAACGATCGAGGAACGGGTTGACCATATCCTTCGGATCCGCCAGGCCCAGGATGAAACCGGAGGATTCCTGTCGTTCATTCCGCTCGCTTTTCAGCCGGGCGATACGGGCATCAAACCCCGGGATCGGTTCACTTCGGCCATTGACGATCTGAAGATCATTGCGATTTCGCGGCTGCTTCTGGACAACGTTCCGCACATCAAGGCGTACTGGGTCATGCTTACCGAGGAGGTTGCTTCCGTTGCGCTGAATTTTGGGGCTGATGACATGGACGGTACGGTCGGCGGTGAGAAGATCGCCCATGATGCGGGCGCCATTACGCCGATGAAGCTTGCCAAGGATCAGCTTGTCAAGATCATCCGTGACGCGGGCAAGATTCCGGTTGAGCGTGACGTTTACTATAATCCGCTTAATCTCCATGCTGACCGCGTGATTGGGAAGATCCCGTATCTGAATTCCGTCCCATTCTACGAGTATTTTGAGAAACGCCAATTTCGCATTCTTCCGATCACGCCGCGGCGCATGGGAGTACTAGCGCGCCAGGGGCAGATTGACGCCGGACTGTTTTCGCTCGTGGATTTTCTTGAACAACGTGGAACGCTCGAGTCCCTGGGCTATGGAATTGTGACGCGTGATCAGGTGAAGAGCGTTCTTCTTTTCGCCAACGCTGGCTGGCTGAACCTCGACGGTAAGACGATCGGTATCACGGACGACACAGCGACGTCGGTACTGCTGCTCAAAGTGATCCTTGAGAAAAAGTACAAGATCCGGGCAAATTTCGTTCGCATGCACAGCGGTGTGAACAAGTACGGCGACTACGATGCCGTGCTTCTGATCGGAGACGATGCACTGAAATACAGCCGAACCGGTCTGGAGGGATTTGAACTCATTTACGATCTTGCGAGGGAGTGGTATGAATGGCAGAAACTTCCTTTTGTCTTTGCGGTTTGGGCGATCCGGAAGGGAATGCGACCCGAGGTGACGGCTGAGCTTACCGGGCTTGTTCAACGATCTTTGGAAGAGGGGGAGCTTGATTTTGA
>JACQPU010000145.1 GCA_016207365.1 Ignavibacteriales bacterium
GGAAGGATGACCTCGCTGGCTGCTGCTGCGGAACCATTACCGCGTGTTCGGGGGATTGTGTTTTTTGGATTTCCGCTTCATCGCCCTGGCACGCCGGGAACAGACCGGGCTGAGCATCTTTCAGATGTTACAATTCCCATGCTGTTCCTTCAGGGCACGCGCGACAAGCTTGCGGATTTGAACCTTCTACAGCCCATTTGTTCGAAGCTAAAGGCCACTCTTCATATCATTGATGGGGGAGATCATTCGTTCAACGTTCGGAAGAGTGCTGATAAGACAATGGATGACGCGTATGATGAGATGGCAGAAGTTGTGGCACGATGGGCTAAGGGGTGAGCAGGGAGTCGTTGGATTTGAAGGATTTATAGGGAGTTGGATAGGAACGGACTCGCGCAAAAGCAAAAAGGCTTCCCCACCAGGAAGCCTCTCTAGCCAATTTCAAATCCCAGATCCGATAGCCTTAAACTTTGACCTGAAACCCTCTTATCCCGGCCCTCGACCTCGGAATCCTCGGGGTCCATCGAAACCTCTGTTGGGCTCATTTCGGTGCATTCTGTTTCTGAAGCCCATCCGGCCCATCCCCTCAATGCGCCTCTCGAGTCCCTTCTTCCATATCACCTGCTGCTCTGGAGTAAGAAGCTTGTTGACGGCAAACCAGTTCTGGACCCGTCTGGTTTTGGTCTCGGCTTGCAGTTTTGAGATCTCATTAAGTTTTTTCTCGATTGCTGCCTGATCCGGCTTATCCGCGGCGAAGAGTTTTCGTGCATCAAGTCTCAGGTTGTCGATCTGGGACCTTTGCTCAATGGCTTCTCGCAGGGCCTTTTCGTGAAGCTCATCAACGGCCTTTTTCTGCTGATCTGTGAGATTTAGTTCGTCGATAAGCCGTATCCGCATTTCCTGTCCGGGCCCGGGTTGCGCCAAGACCGGTACAGACAGGGTTACCATGATGATCGCTGCTACCAATGTTTTCATTATCATTCTCCGTCCTGGGGTTATAAAGTGATTTCGTATGTTTGACACCAGTTTCCAGCCCGTGGTTTAAGGCGCCAATCGCGTGATCCAGCGCACAAGCGGAAAGAGCTTCCATACCCATGCAGGTATTCTTTTCCTCCCAAGTCAGGGAATACGAAATATTTTCCATCCCTCTTGCGTCTTTTAAAAAAAATGCGAATAATCGAAAGGTGGCACTAAGTTTGATGCGCTGAGATAAAAACCTGTAGCTCACCTCCCAGGCTATAGTACATGAATTGGAATTCTGCTTCGTCTGTTCAGCTCGTTGTTCGGGACTTGAACGAAATTGCCGCCGATGCTTACCGCCACAGAATCCGGTCCGGCCTCAAGAAAGGCGGCAACGGAGTATACGATCGCAGTAACGGCGGACTCGAATATACCCTTCCGGGGAAATTCTCTTCCAACTCCAGAGCTCGATTTGAACTAACTGACGTCCGGGCTGAATTCATCTCGCTGCGCGCGGTTTCTCTTCATGATCCTTCCTGCTTTGTCACGGCAGTTGTCGATGGCCGGGGAAGTCTGCGGTCCATCTCACTTCCCAGCCGTCAGACGGTTTCCGAAGATCGAGGGCCTGTTTCGCAAGCCCAGGCATTTGTCCGGCCGCAACCCGCTGTCCGTCGCACTGCCGTATTCTCCGAGGAGCACTAGATGGATCCCTCCATTGTAATTTTCCTCTTCCTGCTTCTGTATGCAGCCGGCATCATCCTTGTCATTCGATTCGCATCGTTCATGCACAATTGTGACGACGACGTTCAGTCGATGATCAGAAATCCAAAACCGCCGGGCCGAACGAAAAGGCAAAAGCCTCAGTATAGGACCGCGTAATTAGATCCAAGACACCGCCTGCTGCCACTACCACCCAGCCGCCTTAACGAAGTACTTTCCCGGAAGTTGACGTACTAATCCCTTGAACTCGAGCGACAGGAGAGCTACCAGTCCGTCTGGTGTAGAGAGGGCCGTCTTATCCGCGATCACATCGATGTGCATGGGCTCTTCGGTGAGGATGTCGAGTACGGTAGTTTCGAATAGCGTTAATTCCGGCAACGATCGTGTTTCTTCTGGCCGATTTTGGGACGACGCGGCGAGGAGAGGGAACTCGGCAATGATGTCGTCCACGTTGGTCACGAGTTTTGCGCGCCCGTCGCGGATGAGAATATGAGGACCGATGCTTCGCTTTTCCGTGATCATTCCCGGCACGGCAAATACTTCACGGTTCTGATCCAGAGCCGTTGAGGCCGTAATCATTGCCCCGCCGTCCGGATCCGACTCCACAACGACCACACCCAGCGACAATCCGCTGATCAGTCTGTTTCTCCTCGGAAAATTGGATGCTTCGGGCTTTGTGCCAAAGGGAAATTCTGAAACGACCGCACCATGTTCTGCAATGCGATGCATGAGTCTGCGATTTTCCGGCGGATAGGGGATGTCGAGGCCGGATCCGATCACCGCGATTGTTCTTCCGCCTGCCTTCAGGGCAGCCTCGTGCGCCATGGTGTCGATACCCCGGGCAAGACCGCTCACCGCTGTCATTCCGAGAGCAACAAGTTCCGTGGTAAACGCCTCAGCGATCCGTTGACCGTATGCGCTGGGTTTTCTCGTTCCGACAATTGCGAGAGAATGCCGGTCGGTCTCGGCAAAGTTGCCCAAAACGAACAAGAGCGGGGGAGGATCGTAGATCTTTTTCAGAAGGTGCGGATAGGACTCATGCCAGTAGGGAAGAATATGACCGCCGATGCGATTGATGTTTTTCAATTGGTGGTCCGCGAATTGTTCACCATCGTGGCGAACAATGGCGCTTGCAAGTTTCTTGTCAATCCCGGGCACGTGGATGAGTTCACGTGGATCTGCCTGAAAAACTGACCCCGGGTCTCCAAAACGGGCGACTAGGGCCCGGATTTTCAGCGGACCAAGCCGCGGCACGCAGGCGAGCCGCAAAAGATCGCGAATTTCCAAGAGAATTTCCCCCAAAGGAGAGCTTATTCTTCCACCGAAATCCCGTCGACGACAGCAACAATGACAGTGTGGACTGGAACATCCGTCCGACCCAGTACCTGCTGCGCTCCTGCTCCTTCCTGAAGAGCAA
>JACQPU010000008.1 GCA_016207365.1 Ignavibacteriales bacterium
ACAATGATCTTTGGCGGCGAGTCGCCCTGCGCAAACACCTTGGGTCCAGCGCAAAACGCAGCATAGGTGTACACGCCTTTGGAAACGTTCCCCACTCCCAGGGTCAGTGTCTTGCCGTTCTTCACGGATCTCGTGTGGCCCCCGAAAAGCTTTTCGTTATCAAACTGAAAATAGACGTCGCTTCCCTCTGCATGGAAGACAACTTTCTGACCAGCGACAACACGGACTTCGGTATTTGTCGTTCCCGTTACCACAACTTTCCAGACAGTGCCCACCTTCTTTACAGAAAGGTGAACGTCTTTCGGCGGAGTTGTCGTCTGCTGCTGATACCCATCCGTTAGGCCCATCAAGAGCAGGCCCGCTCCCGCGAGGATGAGCAGAAGGGAAATTCGTTTCATGGCAATCCTCCTTTTGTTAGGTTAGTGTTCCTGGGGCTGGTCCTTTTTCTTCCGCGTGGCCAGCATGGCCTCGAATCTGGGATCCGCATACAGGTTTTTCAACTCGGGTTGGTTCGAAATTTCGCTCAAGGAATACCCGGATTCGATCGACTTCTGGATCCACTTTAGCGCACGGTCCCGGTCACCAATCTGCTCGTGCGTTGTGCCCGCGCGGAACATGATCGAAGCATCCTGTGGATTGAGATTCAGGGAACGCTCTGAGTGGAAAATCGCTCCGGCGGTATCGCCAACCATCGCATAGTAACCGCCAAGAAGAGCATGTGTCTCGGCGTCCTTCGGGTTTACGTCGAGCTGTTTCCGCGCGAGCAAGATTGCCTGCTGAAACGTTTCGATAGCTTTTGTGCGGTCTTCACCCGCCCAGAAGTAGGCCGAAGCAAGATTTCCCGCCACAACGTGGTCGTTTGAATTGAGCTGGAGGGCCTTCTCATACCAACGCGCGGCGTCCTGGTAACGTCCTTCAATATAATTGAGTGTTCCGATGTTGGAAGCGGTACGGTGTGTGGGACGGATGGCATACGATCGCTCGAACATGGCGCGTGCATCGGCCCACTGATTGAGGTAGTAATACATTCCGCCAAGGTTATTGAATCCGCGGTAATTATCGGGCGTTTGTTCGGTCACTTTCTTGAAGGATACGATTGCCTCGGTGTACCGGTTATTTCTGGAATAGAACACACCGAGATCATTGTGGCTCCCCCAGTAGTCGGGACGAAGTTCTACGGCGCGTCGGTAAGTTTGCTCGGCTTTTCCGAGATCTCCCAGCGCTTCGTACGCCTTTGCCAGACCACGATATGCCTCCGCGTTTGCCGGATCGGTTGCGAGGGCAGCCTCAAAAAGAGGAATCGCCGCTGCGGGTTTGCCTGTGCCGGTGTAGACGATTCCGAGCATGACATTCACCGGGGCGTGTGTTGCATCGAGGGCTTTTGCCTTTTCGCATTCACCAAGAGCCTCTCTTGCCCAGCGTATTTCTTTGCCGGATTCATATTTTCGCCAGAATGCCTCGGCAAGGGCCGCATGTGCCAGCGCGTAGGTTGAATCCTCGCGCAGGGCTTTTCGAAACGAAAGAATTGCTTCGTCGATGTTCTCCTCTTGTTCATAGCGAAGAAGAGCCCCGCGTCCACGGAGGTAATATTCATATGCAGAAGGGACCGTAGTGCCGCCCGATTGGAGAACGTTTCGCATTTCCGGGTGGAATTCAATATGAAGCATTTCCAGGACGCGAATGACGGATTCGTCGTGGAGCTTTGTCAGATTTCCGTGACTGACGTCAATCATGGCCGAATTCAGCAGCCGAAGGGTGGTTGCATCCACAAGATTGAGCGTCATTCGGTAGAGCTCTCCAATGGTTTGAAGGGATCCATCGAGAACTAGATTCACTCCGAATGCCTTTCGAGCCTCTTCCGGACTCGTTGTGTTTACGCGCCTGACCTCACTTGCCGGAACGACCCACAGAGATCCATGAAACTGTTCGAGTTGCGTCAGTTTGCTCGTCATTGTTTCCGTCAATCCATCACACAGTGCTTGCCGCTGGGAATTGTTTCCAATGTTCTGAAATGGAAGCACGGCGAGATGCTGACGGTCGGGCACACCGGACAGCCCCAAAATGCCTTCCAGGGTCTGCCAGGTGGAACGTAGTCCCACAGCGAAAAGAGCGATAACGGGAAGGAGAACGAGAGCCGCGATGATAAGCCGGCGGCGCCTCCGGTTGCGAGTACGGGGAGTGTGTTTGCCCAGTGGCGATCCGTGCAGGGCCGACCGAAGATCGGTCCGGAAATCAGCGATGGACTGATAACGGTCTACCGCTTTTTTTTCGAGGCATCGCCTCACAATTGCGTCTGTTGAGGGCGAGATCGCAGGGACCTTAGAGGACGGGGCCCTGGGTGGTTCGTTGAGAATCTGATAGAGAAGCGCGTGTTCGTACGGGGCCTGGAATGGTCTCTCGCCTGTCAGGAGCTCATAAAGGACCACACCCAGGGCGTAGATGTCTGCCCGGTGATCGACCTCTTCCCCCCGTGCCTGTTCGGGGGGAAGGTAGGCCATGGTGCCGACAGTCGAGCCACGTTGCGTTAAATCGGCCTTCCCGGCGATTTTCGCCAGTCCGAAATCCATGATCTTCACACGATTTTCACTCGTGAGCATGATGTTGCTGCTCTTGATGTCGCGGTGCACTATATTCTTTTCGTGAGCGGCAGCAAGCCCCTCGGCGGCCTGATCAATGAGGCGGAGACACGTCTGTTCGTCATTCCTCCCGGCCAGATCCTTGAATGTTGTTCCCCCGAGGAATTCCATGACGAAGTACCATTGGCCTTCGTGCCTTCCAATGTCGTGGATGGTGCAGATGGAGGGATGGTTGAGAGAGGAGGCGGCCCGGGCTTCGCGGACAAATCGTTCCTGCTCTGCCGGAGAAGGTACGAGAGATTGTGAAAGGAACTTTATTGCAACATCACGATCAAGCCGCTCATCATGGGCACGATAGACAACGCCCATCCCCCCTTCGCCGAGCTTTTCGAGAATCTTGTAGTGAGAAATGCTACTTCCGATCATTGGTACGCACTCAATGTGAAGTGAAAGTACTTCGGGGCCTGCCTGCCCGGAACGGCTTGTCGACCGAAACGATGGTGAAGGTCGGCAGTGCAGGCAGGGGCAGGCCCGCCTTCGCCGAGCTTTTCGAGAATCTTGTAGTGAGAAATGCTACTTCCGGTTATTAGCATGTACTCTCGTTGATGAGCAATTCAAAACAACCCGTTATTTGACCTGAGATCATTACTGCGTGCTCTTCAGCTTGCTTTTCAGTTCCGTAAACCAATTGAGGATGACGCGTACCTCAATCGGCCGTGACTGGTCGATTGCGCTCTTGAGCAGAAGGATCCGTCCGTCGGGTGCGACGGCAAAATCCGGCTGGTGATATTGTGGGGAAACCCGTGGTGACGTGTAAACGAGCCGGCGCGATAGTACCTTCAGCTCCGGCGTGCGCTGAATCCTGGAAGCGAAGATTTTGTCGGCGGTTCGATAATACAGCTCCATACCGTCCGCGGACCATTGGGGATAGTGG
>JACQPU010000148.1 GCA_016207365.1 Ignavibacteriales bacterium
GCCGGGGTCACACGAGCGTTCTCCGCCTGCGTCCCTGAAGGGACTTCGGCGGACAGGGATTCGCGCCGGGGTCACACGAGCGTTCTCCGCCTGCGTCCCTAAAGGGACTTCGGCGGACAGGGATTCGCGCCGGGGTCACACGAGCGTTCTCCGCCTGCGTCCCTGAAGGGACTTCGGCGGACAGGGATTCGCGCCGGGGTCACAAAGCAAACTCGAAACCTGAAACCGCCCACTTTTCACATCTCACACCTCGCTTCTCTCTTCACCCCTGACCCTTCACTCTTCCCCAATGTCCAACGATCCCATCCTGCAGACCGAAAACCTCAGCAAGCGATTCAAGAAACGGTTTGCGGTGAGCGATCTTAATCTTGAGATCTTTCGCGGCGATATCTTCGGATTTCTTGGTCCGAACGGTGCGGGGAAAAGCACGACCATCCGAATGCTTCTTTCGCTTGTGCGGCCAACAACCGGCGATGTTCGCCTTTTTGGCTGTTCGGTTCTCCGCGAGCGCTCTGAGGCCCTCGGGAAAGTGGGTGGTATTGTGGAGAAGCCGGATTTCTATCTCTACCTCTCCGCCATGAGAAATCTCGAAATCGTCGGGGCTCTCCACGGCGGAATCCCCCGCTCGCGGATCTTTGAGGTCCTGGAGCTGGTTGGATTAAAGGAGCGGGCATTTGATGCGGTGAAAACCTATTCACACGGCATGAAGCAGCGGCTTGGTATTGCCCAAGCCCTTCTGAACGATCCCGAGCTTGTGATTCTGGACGAACCGACGAGCGGTCTGGATCCCCAGGGTACAAAAGAAATCCGCGAGCTTATTCGTCACCTTGCCCGCGACCGCAGCAAGACCGTGTTTCTCTCTTCTCACCTTCTTTCGGAAATCGAACTTGTTGCAAATCGCATGGCGATTATCAACCGCGGAAATCTCGTTGTCCAGGGCCGCGTTACCGAATTGCTCGAATCCGGCGAGCAGCGTGTGATCATCCGCGGCAAGCC
The DNA here is from genome assembly GCA_016207365.1 of Ignavibacteriales bacterium. GTDB lineage: Bacteria > Bacteroidota > Ignavibacteria > UBA10030 > UBA10030 > JACQPU01. Next base: position 997 of record JACQPU010000148.1, read on the forward strand.
CCTGGCTCGCATCCGAACGCTCCTCGCTTCCCGAAAATCCATGGTGCAGTCTTTTCGCTGGGATGGGAATGAATTTCACGCCACGGTGGAATTCAGGCACATACCGGCTCTTGTTCGGCTCCTTGTCAGAAATGGTGTGAAAATCGAAGCTGTGACGCCGCGGCGTTCTCTTGAGGATTATTTTCTCTCCATCACGGAATCCTCTTCCATCATCTGACCCATGTTCCGACTTGTTTATTCCGAGTGTGTTAAGACCTTTCTCAAGAAGCGCACGTATCTTGGCTTCCTGATTATCCTCATTGTCGTTCCACTTGTCGAGATTGCCATGAAAATCGAAGGGGGGAGATTCACGGGGGCCACACTTCGGTCTCTCCAGCAGGATTTTGTTTTTGTCGGAAGTCTCTTTAACGGCTGGCTCGTCGCGCATCAGGTCATGAATAGTCTGTGGGTGCATATTCCCCTCCTGATTTCCTTTGTTGCAGGCGATCAGCTTGCCGGCGAGGCAACCGCAGGCACTTACCGCTTGATTCTCATTCGACCCGTTTCAAGAACAAGAATCTTCTTTGCAAAGTATCTCACGACCATGCTCTATACAGCACTCTTCGTGGGATTTCTAGGCGTTCTCAGCGTCGGCCTGGCTGTGGTTCTGATGGGAGCGGGAGATTTGCTGGTCTTTGACAAAGGAGTGCTCATTCTTCCTGCTTCTGACGTTGCGTGGCGCTTCTTTGCGGCGTATATTCTCGCTGGATGGTCGATGACGACAATTGCGACCATCGCGTTGTTCTTCTCATCATTCGTCGAAAATGCGATAGGGCCGATTGTGGCTACCATGGGCGTTTTGATCGTTTTGCTGATTGTCAGTGTGCTGCCCGTGGAATTCTTTCAGTCTATTCGGCCTTATCTCTTCTCCGCTCATCTCAACGTGTGGACGAAGGCGTTTTCGGATCCTGTGGATTGGGGGGAGGTCACCCGATCATTGCTCTGGCTCAGTGTCTATTCCGTGGTTTTCGCTACCACCGCGTGGATTATTTTCGTTCGCAAGGATATCCTGACATGACGAAAGGAACGGCATGGACATCTATTTAATTGGCGTCATTGTCTACCTTCTGATTTTGGGCGGCATAGGCGTGTACAGCTCCCGTTCAGTAAAGACCCAGGATGACTTCATGGTGGCCGGGCGAAAAACCAGCGCGTTGTTTCTGGCGGGGACGCTTGTATGCACCTGGGTGGGTTCGGGAAGCCTCTTCGGCGGGGCGGGGCTGGCATTTCGGTCGGGCATTTCGCAGCTCTGGATGAGCGCCGGCGCATGGGTGGGTATTGCCATAGTGTATTTTCTTGCGCACCGTGTGAGACGCATTTCGCAATACACGCTTTCGGATATTCTTGAGCAGAGGTATAACGCGACGGCGCGATTGTTTGGAACGACCGCAATCATCATTGCCTACCTGACGATCGCAGGGTATCAATTTCGTGGCGGAGGGCGGCTGCTCAATATTTTGACAGGCATCGATCCGCTCCTCGGGGGAGCCATCACCTGCGCAGTCGTGATCGGGTTTACCGTCCTTGCAGGACTCGTTTCCATTATTTCGATTGATCTGATGAACGGCATTATCATGACGCTTGGCGTGTTGATTGCCTTGCCCCTGGCATATTTTTCGATCGGGACAGATCATCTCGTCACGCTTCCTGCCGACAGGTTTGCCGTCTTCGGACAAGAGAACGCCGTGTGGGCAATGGGCGTGTTCTTCCCGACGTTCTTTTTGCTGATGGGCGAAAGCGGCATGTATCAGAAGTTCTTTTCGGCGAAAGATGAGTCTACAGCGAGAAGAGCCGTGGTTGGAATGATTGTTGGAGTGATTATCATTGAAACATCGCTCTGCCTCCTGGCGGTTGTGGGAAGCGCGAAGTATCTTACCCTGTCGCCGTTTCTCCTTCAGGATGGATCTCTGGACAAAGCCACGACGGAGACCATCATTCTGCACCTCGCCCGCTTCGACATACCGCCCGTCGCAGGAGTGCTGCTGATCTGCGCCGCTGTGGCAATCATCCTTTCAACGGCCAACACGTTTCTCATGATCCCGTCCACGAATATCTCGCGGGACATTTATCAGCGATTCATCCGTCCGGATGTTTCGGACCGAGCGATCATTCGCTTTCAGCGCTTCTGGATCGTCGGATTGGGTATTCTTGCCTTCGTCCTAGCCAATTTTTTCAAAAGCATTCTGGACATGGCATTCACAGCGTACACCATGGTGGGGGCGGGGATCACCCCCGCTCTTCTGGCTGCATTTCTTTGGAAAAGAGTTACCGTACCCGGCGGAGTGTCGTCGATCGTCGCCGGTATGGGCGTGACCGTCATTATCACGACGCTGAATTTCATTCTGCCCGAACCGCTGATGGAAACGGATTACATTATTCTGCCTGCCGCCGGGACCTCCATCGTTGCATTGATCGCGGTGAGTCTCCTCACGGCTCCTTCTCCCGAAGAAAAATGGAAGCCGTTTGTGTCAAACATGCAGATGAACCGACAGGAACAGTCGTGAAGTCGGCCTATCGCATTTGGGAGACGGGTTGGAATATGGCGATGCTGCCCGGCCTCCTCTTCGTGTGTCTCTCTTCCCCGGCCGTGTCACAGGCTCCGACGGGACCGGAAATCCTTGACAGGTGCGAGCGGGTGTTTGCGGAAATTGAGGATTACACGGCCGATCTCATGGCGACGATCAACATGGAGCGTGTCCGCATGCCTGCGATGAAGGCAACGTTGTATTTCAAACAGCCCGATCGTGTGCATATCAAGTCGGAGAGCTTTGCTATGCTCCCGCGGGAGGGTTTCGCAATGCCTGTTGCGGCGCTTGCTGCGCGGTACGACGCCACGTTTCAAGAGAAGGAGATTGTCGATGGGCAGGAGCTCTTCCGCCTTCTGCTCACGGCGAAGGAATCTTCGACTCGTGTGCAGTCGATAACTGTTTGGGTGGATCCAAGCAACTACACGATTGTTCAAACAACAAGCTCCCCCTACCGGGGAAGGATTGTTACCGTGAAATTTCGCCACACGCTGCACGAAGGCCGCTTCTGGCTGCCGGAACGCGTCACGGCGATCTTCACATCGACAGCGCCGGATACCTCGGCCAATGGCAGCGATCTCTTTGCTCTCAAGCCTCAGCTCGAAGAGTTCCGCCGTCCGCCAAGAAACGGAAGCATTGAAATTACATATGCTCATTACGAGGTCAACAGCGGTCTTTCGGACGAGGTGTTCAGGAGGGAGCAGGAGTAGCCATGCGAAGAGTAGTGATTACGGGAATCGGAATGGTCACGCCGCTGGGATTAAATAAAGCTGAGTCGTGGAAGAAATGTGTGGAGGGAAAATCGGGAATCGGGCCTATTACAAGGATCGATGCGACCGCCTATCCCACCCGAATTGCGGGAGAAGTCAAGTCCTTCAACGGCAGGAACGTGATGGACCCGAAGGATGCGGCGAGATACGATCTGGTGTTTCATTACTCCTGGGCGGCGACGAAGGAGGCGGTTGCGGATGCCCATCTTGAAATCACGCCCGGGAATGCAGAGCGTGTGGGGATTATCATCGGATCCGGCATCGGGGGCTTGAC
>JACQPU010000141.1 GCA_016207365.1 Ignavibacteriales bacterium
TCCATGAGCGAAGGGTCAGACGGCGGCCAAGCCTGTCTGCATCGGCATATTCCATGCCCGGTGGATGATCGAACCGATCGGGGACAGACGGCAGTGGCCGCACGGAAAACGTGAATCCCGGGAAATCGTAGTCCGGCCCGATCTGAACATCGCGCTGAAACTCATTGGTCTCACGATGAAAAACAACCAGCGATTGCCTGTCGCGAAGGATGCTGTACTGCGCAGAGAGATCGATTGACCGGCCCGAGGGCTGATCGCACAAGCCAAGAATTGCGGCCACCTTCTGCTCCGTGGGCTCAATCTCCAACAAGCGCAGAAACGAAAGAACAAGCTCTTCCTGAAGGACAACGGGAAGGGCTCTCAGGGCGGCGACGGAAAGAGCTGTTTGTCCCCCATCCTGACTGATCACGGATGCAGAGACTTTGGCTGTCTCGGTAACCAGCAGCTCTCCGAGTGATCGCATGAGAGCGGAGATCCTGTTCAGAGAGCGAATGGCATCGGTCTGGAACTCGCGGCCAAGGGCCGGCAGCACATCATGCCGCAGGATGTTTCGGACATAGGAGCGCGACGTGTTGGACGAATCTTCCCTGTAGGGAATACGGCGTTCCTTCGCGTACGCTTCGATTTCACTGCGATAGGCGAAAAGGAGTGGACGGATGATCGCGGGTTCGCGGCGGAGGGGAATGCCCGAAAGACCGCGGATTCCTGCACCGCGGAGAGCATTCATGAGCACCGTCTCTGCATTGTCATCCGCATGATGTGCTGTGGCCACGTGTTGCGAGCCCGTTTCGAGTCTGGCGTGTTCGAGAAACTGATATCGAAGAGCCCTGCCGGCTTCCTGTTTCGAAACACCGTGAGCAGATTGATACTCCGGAATATTGATGCGAGTCGAGAGGAAGCGCAATCCGGCCTCCCCGGCGATGGCTCGGACGAATTCCTCATCTGCATCCGATTCAGCGCCGCGGAGTTGATGATTGATGTGGGCTACGGCGATAGTCAGCCTCCATGTTCTGGCGATACAGCGGAAGAGGTCCAACAGCACCATGGAATCCACGCCTCCGCTGACGGCCACAACCACACCATTCCCCCGGTCCACGAGGGCATTTCCCGTCAGGAAATCCTCAAACCGGCTTTTCAGTGTCGCCGAGTTCCCGCTCATCAGCGTTCCGCCTTCTACGGCAATCAAGAGTAAAAATTTTCGGAGTAGCGGGGGAGGGATTCGAACCCACGACCTACGGATTATGATTCCGGCGCTCTAACCAGCTGAGCTACCCCGCCAAAAAAGTTCCAAGTTCGAAAATGTAGAATTGGAAAATTTGTGAATACAGATGCTTGCTACTGAACGTCTTCAAATATAAAAACAAATCCGCGAGCATGCAACGGTTCTCGTTTGTCGGCAGTGGCTCAATTCTCCGTTCATTGAGGTATTCCACAGAGTGACACAGAGAGTAAAAGAGAGTCTCACCGAGAAATGCTTTCCTCTGTGGCTCCCTGTGGATCTCTCTGTCACTCTGTGTAACCATCTCGGCCAAAATGTAACACGAACGAACTCTTGTTGAAGGGCTGCGATCGCAGAGCTTGAATTCGTATGTCATAATTTCTATATTCCTCTCCACATTTCTTCATCACACTACTCGGGATTACCTATGAAGACCCTGTCGAGATTCCTCCTCACGACGTTCATTGCCGCTTCCACTCTTCCCGCCCAGAATTTCCATTATCCCAGGGCTCGAACAGTCGATGTCGTGGACAATTTCCACGGGACAACAGTCGCCGATCCCTACCGCTGGATGGAACAGGAAGACGATCCGGAGCTCAAAGCCTGGATCGAGAAACAGAATGAATTGACGTTCGGTTACGTGCGCAACATCCCCGCGCGGGAACGATTCAAAGAACGACTGCAGGCCCTCTGGAACTATCCGCGATACTCAGTGCCGTTTCGACGTGGAAAACGAACCTTCTTCTCCAAGAATGACGGTTTGCAGAATCAATCTGTCCTCTATATGCAGGATGGGCTGGATGGAGAGGCGCGCGTCGTGATCGACCCGAATAAACTCAGCGATGATGGAACCATCGCCCTGGGAAGTCAGAGTTACACAAGAGATGGATCCTTGCTGGCTTATGGGCTTTCCAAAAGCGGAAGCGATTGGCAGGAAATTCGCGTGAGGGATCTAAATACCGGCAGAGATTACGATGAAGTGCTCCAATGGTGCAAATTCGCTGCTCTAGCCTGGACGCACGACAATCGCGGTTTTTTCTACAATCGTTTTCCCGATCCGGCAACGACTGCGAAAGAAGAGCAAAGCTACAACATGAAGGTCTACTGGCATGAGCTTGGAAAGCCTCAATTGACCGACAGGCTCGTGTATGAACGGCTTGACGCGAAAGAGCTCGGCTTCCACCCGTTTATTACGGACGACGGGCAATATCTTGTCCTTCACGTCTGGAAGGGAACAGACACCGAGAATCGCATCTATTACCGGGAAACCGCAGGCACGGGAAACTTCGTCCGCTTGCTCGATGAAGCGGATGCAGCATACCAATTCATTGAAAACATCGGTCCGGTCTTCTATTTCAATACTACGCTCGAAGCTCCAAGGGGGAGAATCATTGCCATTGATGTCAACAAACCCGCCCGCCAGCACTGGAAGGAAATAATTCCGCAACAATCGGAGCCGATCGCGTTTGCAAGGGTGATTAATGATCAGTTTGTCGTTGCGTATCTCAAGGATGCTCGTCATGACCTGAGAATCTTCACGGTGGATGGAAAACCTGTGCGGGAAATCTCGCTTCCCACGGTGGGTACCATCGCGGGCATTTCCGGGGAACGGAAGGACACGATGATGTTCTTTGGCTTTACGTCATTCCTGTACCCGACAACGATCTTTCAGTACGACTTTAAATCCAACCAAACTGCGCTGTTCCGGAAATCCGAACTGAAGTTCGATCCGTCGGGATACGAAACGAAACAAGTCTTCTATCAATCCAAGGATGGGACGCGCATTCCCATGTTTCTCACGCACAAACGTGGGCTTGTGCTCGACGGTACAAATCCGACTCTCCTGTTCGGCTACGGTGGCTTCAATGCAGAACTGCTCCCCTCGTTTAGCGTATCACGGATTGCCTGGCTCGAACAGGGAGGCGTTTTTGCAGTGGCAAATCTCCGTGGCGGAGGCGAGTACGGCGAGGAGTGGCACCGGGCGGGGATGCTGGAAAAGAAACAAAACGTCTTCGATGATTTTATCGCAGCTGCAGAATGGCTCATCGCAAACAAGTATACGAAAAGCTCGCGACTCGCGATCCAGGGCGGCAGTAATGGTGGACTTCTTGTAGCCGCCTCCATGCTCCAGCGACCGGATCTCTTCGGTGCCGTCGTCTGCCAGGTTCCGGTGGCGGACATGCTCCGGTATCATCGGTTTACCATCGGCAGATACTGGACGGGTGAATACGGCAATGCCGAAACGAATCCCGAGCATTTCAAGTTTATGATCAAGTACTCGCCGCTCCACAACGTGAAGAAGGGCGTTGCGTATCCGCCGACGATTATTACGACGGCTGACCACGATGACCGTGTCGTCCCGGCCCACTCAATGAAATTTGCAGCCACGCTGCAGGCGAACGATGCGGGGAAGAATCCAATTCTTCTCAGGGTCGAAACAAAGGCAGGACACGGAGGCGGCAAACCGATTTCAAAATTGATCGAGGAACTGGCGGACGTCTTGGCATTTGTCGTGAAAGCTCTGGATGTGCCGATCATGTAATAGGAGCTCCGCCAGGGATCACCATCACGCTTACTTAACTGCCTCGACCGAATCCGGCCGCAACCTCCAGGCCGGAAGGTGCGGATACGCATCCAGGAGCTTCTGATTATTCTCCCCCAGGTCGCGGGCGAATATCAACCCGTTCCACATGAAAGGATCGTTCTCAGGAAAAACATCTCCAAAATCCGACAAACCGACAAAAACAATTCCTCGCGTTATCCCGCTGCTCCGCACCACCTCGAGAGCCCGTCCGTCTACTCCCCAATATGATAAACTGTAGTACCGTAAGTGCGCGGGAAGATTGAAAATCATTCCGAGACCGAAGAGAATGATTACAAGGCCAACCGTTGCCATGCGAATGGCTTTCGCCGATATGGAGAGACCTGACCTCCCCCGCATCAGGGAAGACGTTTCATCCATCCCCCGGGCCGTCAGGAGAATCAGCGGCCCCGCGGCTTCATAGAGGAATCTCGGTCCAAAACACCAATCCTGAAACCAATAAAAAAAGTACGCCATCACCAGTGCCGCAGCCGAGCCCAAGAACAGCCGGTCCACAGTCTGTAATTTTCCGGCGGCAAAGAGAATCGCGACGAAGAGGAGGGAAGGGACGGGCCATTCGAACAAGTACTTGTTGAGCCCTATCAGATTGGTCACCGTCTGCTGAAGTCCTCTGAACGGCGTGTGCACCTCGCCCGCGTTGATTTCGAAAAAACCGGGATTAACTCTTGCTCCCCAGAGCGCCTGAAATCCAAACACGAAGGGGTTGCCGGTGGTGGCAGCATTGAAGCCCAGAAGGAGCAAGACCAGAAGGCCGAACGAGATTACGAAACCAAAAGCCGGCCGTACAACAGAGGAGCGGTTGCGGATGAGGATCACGGCTCCGTAGATCAAGAAAGGCAAAGCGAGGGCAACCGCGCTGTACGGACGCGTGAGTGTCAGCCAGCCAAGAGACAGGCCGGCAAGAATTCCGTCACGCAGCCTTCGGACCGTGAGGCCCCTCATGAAGAAGTGGATAAACGACAGGAAGAAGAACAAGGCCGTTCCATGATTCATGTATTCAGATGACATGAAGAGCACAAACGGGGACAAAAGCCCAAGCAAAGCTGCAATCCTGCCTACGCGCTCTGTGTAGACCTGTCTGCCAATCGCATAAAGCATCACGATGGCGAGCGATCCAAAGAGTGGATTCACCATCCAGGGTGCGCCGGCGATGACCCCGATTGCCAGCAAGGCAATGTGTCCCGGTGGGTACTGTGAGTACCATCTGTCACGGAGAATCATCTGGAGGAATTCGAAGAACTCAGGCGCAGGCGGGGTTGGAGCGGTGAGGTGTCCTGCGGCAAGAATCTTCGCGTGGAACAATTGAGCGATGCTGTCCTGAACATGCGGAATGCGCTCAAAAACGACGGTCGAGAAGCTTAGTGTCAGCGCGAATGCAGCAAGAAAGACAAGCGGCAAAAACAACCGAATCGAACTTTCAAGCAGAATCCGACGCAGCCAATGATACGAGGTCTCAAACGCTTCGAAGAGTCTAAGCGGAGGCTTGAGACGAATCGCACCGACGATGGCCAACGCAAAGCAGAGAGTGCTGAGCATCATTGTCAGAGCGACCATCGAGCCGGCGCTGACGAAATACCATTCCGGAGGAACAAGCGTGGCACACAGGAGAATCGCCGCAAGCAACGGGCGGAATCCGTTTCGGCATGTAGTCAAGTGATCCCGCCATATCGGCCGAGCTCCAAGGAACACAGTCAAAGCTAACGCGACGAAGGCAACGAAAAGTACCACGCCCGAAAAATGGATCGGACCCAGAAGCGGAATGTCAAATCGGAATACAAGTACTCCTTCGTGGCCGACCCTTTGAAAATTCTGGGACTCAAAAGGTGTCTCGCGGGGGAGAAGGAGAAGCAGCAGGGAAAAACCAATCAGAAAGAGAAAAAAGGAGACTATAA
>JACQPU010000142.1 GCA_016207365.1 Ignavibacteriales bacterium
CCCTTGAAGTATGTCAGAACCACCGGGGCTCTATTTCAAGCGTGTTCCAGGCCGGATTGCTTCGTGCAGATGAAGGCATCGAGGCTGCAGAGAAAGCCATCATTAGCTACGGGGGAATCGAGATGGCGTTCCTAGAGAAAGGTCTTGTATGGATTTCCCTGGCAATATCGCTTGCCCCGCTTCTCGGATTCACCGGCACGGTGCAGGGAATGATTGAAGCGTTTGACGCCATCAAAGAGGCGAAGAATATCTCTCCGGAAATTGTTGCCGGAGGTATCTCGGTTGCGCTGCTCACGACACTCTTTGGTCTCGTGTGCGCAATGGTACTTCAGGTGTTTTACAACTACTTCGTCTCCCGCATTGACCGTCTGGTCATCGATATGGAGGAAAGCTCCATTGAACTCATCGACTCCCTCGTCCTCCTCAAAGCCGGAAAGAAGGTCGTTGAGCGATCCTCCAAGAAATAGCCGAGGAGAATGATTCCATGGCAATGCTTCGCAAACGTGCCAGCAGAGATGTGCAGATTCCGACAAGCTCCATGGCGGATATCTCTTTCCTCCTCCTGCTGTTCTTCCTCGTGACAACAACAATCGACGTTGATACGGGCATCGGCCTTGTGCTTCCGCCTCCGGTGGAAGAGACGGATATCGTGAAAATGGACCCCGACCGGATCATCAAGGTTCTTGTCAATGCCGCGGGTGATGTTCTGATCAACGACGAGCTCGCATCGCTGCTTCAGATCCATGAGATAGTCGCAAACAAGCTACGGGCAAAACCCAAGATGATCGTGTCCATCAAAACCGACCGCGAAACGCCCTACAGAGTATATATCGGCGCCTTGGATGAAATCAAGCAGGCATATAATGCCCTGCGTGAAGAGTACGCTTTACAGACCTTCGGTTTGCCCCTAAAGCAGTTGACAAAGGAACAGATGGACGAAGTGCGGGAAAACGTCAAGCAAAGTATTTCCATTGCCGAACCTGAGCGGACACGTTAGAGGATTCCCGGAATGAAATTCAAGAAAAAGCAGGCTTCAACGAAGCAGTCGATTCCAACGGCATCGCTCCCCGATATCATTTTTATGCTGCTCATTTTCTTCATGGTCTCGACGGTTCTCAGAGAATACGACATCAAAGTCCAGTACACGCTTCCTTCGGCCACGCAGATCGAAAAGATCGATAACAAGCGTATCGTGACCTACATCTGGGTGGGGAGGGATGGCAGAGTCCAGATCGACGACAATATCGTTCTCATCCCCGAGATTCAGAATATTGCTGCCAAGAAGCGGCGTGATGTACCCCAGGTAATCATGTCGCTAAGGATTGACGAAGGTTCCCGGATGGGAATCGTCACCGACATCCAGCAGCAGCTTCGAAAGGGAGATGCACTACGAATCAACTATTCGGCACTTCAAAAACTCTGACCACCATCCATAAGCGGTTTCCTGACGAGGCACTCTCACGCAACGGGATTGCCTCGTTTTGTTTAACCCGCGCCTCGGGCAGACAACGATGATGACACTCAACGAACGCATTGCAGAAGATATGAAAACCGCTCTCAAGGGCGGTGAGCGAACAAAGCTCGAAACGCTCCGAACGGTCAGGGCGCAGATCCTCGAGCTTTCGAAGCGCGGAACGGACAACCCCGTTACGGCAGACGACGAGGTCAACGTCCTTCGGACGGCAATCAAGAAACGGAAGGAAGCGATCGAGCTCTATACACAGGCTGGAAGAATGGACCTGGCGGAGAAAGAATCCCGCGAACTCGAGATCATCCAATCGTACTTTCCGAAGCAGCTCGACGCGGGGGAGATTGAGCGGGAGGTCGAGAGAATTCTCAAGACGTTGGGCGTTCTATCATTCCGAGATTTCGGAAAGGCTATGGGAGCGGTTATGAAGGAACTGAAGGGAAAAGCAGAAGGCGGAATGGTGCAGGATGTCGTTAAGCGAAAGCTCGGTGCGTGAACCATGATCATCGATCTGTTTATCATTTTCCCGGTCATTGCGCTCTGCGTTCTGGGTTTTAGGGACGGAATCGTGAAAAAGGGAATTGGGGTTGTTGTCACGATCATCGCATTGATCGTTGCCCAGCTCATGGTGAACGACGTGGCGGAATTCTATGTCAATGAATTCGATTCCGACCGGACCGATGCCGTGATCCTGGGATTTTACACCGTGTTTTTCGGCCTTGTGTTTCTCCAATCCCTGATCTATCGCCTTTCCGGTACTGAGTACAGAATCGGCGGAATTGCCGACCGCATTATCGGATCAATACTCGGCCTTTTCCAGGGACTTGTCATCATGAGCGTGATTTTCATGATGCTGAACCTGACCGGATTCCCTTCCAGATCCTATCGCAATGATTCCCGATTGTACAAACCTGTCGTGAACATCGCTCCGCAGATTCTCGATTTCACCCTCGAAGTCGTTCCGGAGAAGACGGGGGAAATCAAAGGACAAGCCAAGGAACGCCTTGACGAGTTCACCAAGCCCGACAAACCAGCTCCCAAGCAAAAGGAAACCCCCTCGCAGCCCCAAAAACGATGAACCCGGATTTTTCCACCTCCCTCCGAAAACTTGAATTCGACAAGGTTCAGCGCCGAATAAGCGAGTTGGCCTCCAGTGATCCCGGGAAAACGCTCTGCCGCTCGATTGCACCGTCCGTCGACCCAGCTTGGATTTCGGCAGAGCTTCATCGCGTAGAGGAAGCCAAGCAGTTGTTGATCACCGAAGGGTCTGTACCGCTGGACGGCTTGAAGGACATTCTGCCCCACCTGAAGAAAACCGCAGTAGAGGATCAGGTCCTGACGCCTGTCGAGCTCCTCGACGTTGCCGCCAGCCTTCGCATCTCCAGAACGATCCACGCGTTTCTTCGGAAACGGGCGTCCACCGCGCCATCGCTGGCGGCCGGTGCCTCGGATCTTTTTTTCGACCGCGTTGTCGAGTTCAATATTGCCGGCGCCTTGGACGAGTCCGGCCAGGTGAGGGACTCTGCATCGAAGGAGCTGCAGATGATCCGCGCCGATATGGCGCAACTCCGCGAGCAATTGCGAAAGCGCCTTTCGGCAATTCTGAAAGAAGTGGCTCAGAAAGAGATGGTCCAGGACGATATTATTACGACGCGGGACGGCCGCCTCGTGATCCCGGTTAAAGCGGAGTTCAAGCACAAAGTGGCCGGTTTCATTCATTCAACCTCGGCCAGCGGCGCCACGGTCTTCATCGAACCGGCTGAGACGCTCGATCTCAACAATGCCCTCCGCGAGCTCCAGTTCAGGGAACAGCGCGAAATAGAGCGTATCCTCAAGGACTTAACATCACAAGTAGCAGGGATCAGAGACGGTCTGCAACGTACGCTTGATATCCTCGCTCACTTGGATCTTGCCGTCGCGAAGGCCCGTTATTCGATCGAACTCATTGGTTCAGCCCCGCGAACGGGCCTCCTGCCTCTCCTGAAACTCGATACTGCACGTCACCCAATTCTTCTTCAGGCGCACGCGCGGGATCAGGTGGTTCCGCTGACGGTTGAGCTTGGCGGCCAAGTCCGAACGATTATCATAACCGGCCCGAACGCCGGAGGAAAAAGCGTTGCCCTCAAAACAATCGGACTCTCTGTGCTTCTGACCCAGGCTGGCATCCACATTCCGGCCTCGCCGGATTCTGAAATCCCAGTTTTTGAGCAGGTATTTGTCGATATGGGGGATGATCAGTCCATTGAGCAGGATCTCAGCACATTCAGCTCGCATCTCGTCAACCTTCGTACCATTTTGCGCAACAGCACAGTGCAATCGTTAATCCTGATTGACGAGATTGGTGCCGGAACCGATCCGGTCGAAGGAGATGCCCTTGCCGCTTCGCTCCTTCGCCGGTTTCAAGAGTGCGGTGCGATGACCGTCGCAACCACACACCACAGTGCACTCAAAGTTTTTGCCCACGAGACTCCCGGCATGGCCAATGCGTCCATGGAATTCGATCGTCAGAACCTCCGGCCAACCTACCGGTTCCGGTATGGAATCCCGGGAAGCAGCTACGCTCTTGAACTTGCGGAACGCATGGACCTCGATCGCTCCATCCTTGAGCAGGCGAAATCGATGCTTGGAGAGCAGAAAACAAGTCTCGAATTGCTCATAACAGCGCTTCAGGAAAGGCTTACCGCTGCACGCGAAGCGGCACACGCGGCAGAGGAAGACCGAGCAAACCTCGCGCGCATCGTCGATTCGTACGACCGGAAGCTTGCGGACGTCCGAACCGAGATCCGAACCCTCCGTGAATCGGCCCGCAATGAAATGCGTCGCATGATCTCCGAGGCTCAATCAACCATTGAGCGCCTCGTCAAGGCCATTCGTGAATCCTCGGCGTCGCGCGATTCAGTGAAGGCCGCCAAGGAAGCGTTGCAAGGGATGATTAAGCACATCGACCAACATGCCGTCGAAATAGAGGAGAGCCCCCGTTTCCATGTCGGCCAAGCGGTAAGGCTGAAGGGAACAGATCCTGTTGGCGAACTCACGGCGATCAACGGTGACGTGGCGACCGTACTTTGGGAAAACGGAACGTTAAGGGTACCTCTGCATGATCTTGAGCCGGCCGTGCCGCAGGCGGCTGAGACGCACAATTCGTTCTCGCTGCCAGCGGCCCCGTCGGAGCTTGACCTTCGCGGCATGACGGGAGACGAGGCGGCAACCAGGGTGGAACATTTTCTCGACGAAGCGTTCGTCGCGGGGCTTCATCGCGTCGATATTATTCACGGAAAAGGAACCGGCGCGCTCCGAAAGAGAATTTCCGATATGTTAAAAGACTACCCACATGTCAAATCGTTCCGGCTTGGAGAATGGAACGAAGGCGGATCAGGTGTGACCGTTGTGGAATTTACAGAAGGGTAGAGGAGTGAAACGGCAAATACGAAAACTGCTCGTGGCTAACCGCGGCGAGATCGCTGTCCGCATCATGCAAACGTGTCGCGACATGGGCATCCGCACCGCTGCCATGTTTGCGGACTCAGACCGGACAGCCATGCACGTCCACTCGGCCGATGAAGCGTATCCGCTGAAGGGTGCCAGCGCGCGCGAAACGTATCTGGACCAGAACAAGATCCTCGAAATTGCACGCCGGTCAGGTTCTGATGCAATTCATCCTGGGTATGGCTTCCTCTCAGAGAATCCTGTATTCGCAAAGGCAGTCGAGGAAGCTGGACTGGCGTTCGTAGGACCATCATCCGAAGCCATTGCCCTGCTCGGAGACAAGACGGCCGCCAGAGCTTTGGCCCTCCGACTTGGAATCCCGACTGTTGAAGGCACGCACGAGGCTTTTGCAGATGCCGGACAGGCCCTCGAATCTGTGCAGAGACTTCAATTCCCGCTCCTTCTCAAAGCCGCCGCCGGCGGTGGAGGGAAAGGAATGCGCATTGTGCAGAGCGCCGACGAATTTGCCTCGGCCTTTAAACTGGCGTCCTCTGAGGCGCAGAAAGCCTTTGGGGATCCAAGGATGTACGTTGAGCGGTACCTTGTAAACCCCCACCATGTGGAGGTCCAGATCC
>JACQPU010000143.1 GCA_016207365.1 Ignavibacteriales bacterium
AGGGAAAAAGAGTCCGAGGATAAGTATGCCAATATAGGATGCGCGGAAGACTTTCATCATCTACCGGTAATTCACAAATTGAATCGCAAACGGGAATTCGGCTTCGCGGAGGAACGAGATCACGTGTTGAAGATCATCCTTGCTCTTGCCGGTGACCCTGACCTGATCGTCCATGATCTGAGCTTGAACTTTCAGGTTCGAATCCTTGATCTTCTTGACAAGCAGCCTGGCGTCATCTTTTTCAATACCCACGCGGAGGGAGATTTCCTGGCGGACCGTGCTGTTGGCAGCGGGTTGGATAGGGCCGTATTTCAGGGCTTTAATCGGAACCCCGCGCTTGATCATTTTCGATTGCACAATATCCAGTACGCTTTTCAGTTTGAATTCGTCGTCCGAAACGACGATGATCTTCTTCTCTTTTTGCTGGAAATCCAGGGAACTCTTTGAATTCTTGAAATCATAGCGTTGAGCGATTTCCTTCCGGGCCTGGTTAAGGGCGTTATCAACCTCCTGGAGGTTTACTTCGGAAACAATATCGAATGTACTTGTCTGGGCCATGAACTATTTCCATTCCTCGCGGATGTCAAAGGCGCGTTGCCGGAGCTCGTCGATGAGGGGCCGGAGCGGCACGCATTGTTCAGGCGTCAGGACGCCGCGTTGTTGAATCGTGCCGTTCACCAGGAACTGCGCGATGACGGACGTTGGAAACGACGTCGTCCGCATCATCGCACTAATATTGGCATTCTTGTCAAAAGAGTCAATCAGAGAGAAGACCAGGGACCGCTCGCGGCCGTTCTGGGTGCCGCGGATGGTCGCGCGGAGAAGGACAACGTCGGGGTCCGAGCCGGAGAGTTTTCGTTTCAACAGTTCGTGAAACATCTCGCGGGCTGTCATGACGTTCGTGCCGACGGAGATGGGCTCGGAGGACGCGAAACCGAGATCGAGCAGCGACTTGAATCGTTCACAGTGACCCTTGTAGCGGATCGTTTTGTAATCGAGGGTTCGGACTGTGCCCTCAAATATCTCCGGCAAAAGTGACGTTCCGCCCGATGTGTGAAACGCCTCGAGCGTGCCGAAGGGTGGAGGAAACTCGATGGACTCGAGTTCTGTCAACGTCGG
Source organism: Ignavibacteriales bacterium (assembly GCA_016207365.1). GTDB lineage: Bacteria > Bacteroidota > Ignavibacteria > UBA10030 > UBA10030 > JACQPU01. The sequence continues at coordinate 1,120 of JACQPU010000143.1, forward strand.
TACTGTGGTCTTTTTGAAATCCCGAAGCACAACGGACTCTCCGGTATATTCATTGATCAATCCCTCAACGGAAAACACGAGCTGATAATTGAAGGGTGGCTTCGGATGCTGCGGGAGCCCTCCGACTCTGATGTGAATCGCCTCCACGCTCTCAAATTGTTCCGCTCCCCGGGCGGCCAGGACATTGGCAAATCCGGGTGCCAGTCCGCAATTTGGTACAATCGTGACTCCGCGCTCCAGAGCCTGCGCATGAAGTGCGCGTTGGCGATCCACGACCTCCTGGTTACCGCCGAGATCGCAGTAGTGAGCGCCGGCCTCGATACAGGCTTTGGAGAGCATGTGGTTGAAGCGGTAAGACACGGCGCCAATGGCACAATCGTGTCCGCGCAAACTCTCGATCACGTCATCGTAGTATTCCACGTCGAGACGTTCCGGATGCACGAGCTTTGAGCCGATGCGGGAAGCAGCCTCAACAGCCCTGCGTTCATCGGTGTCTGCAAGGGTTACCGACTTGACGCCGCTTGAGTGCGCGAGATCGTACGCCAACGCGCTGCCCATCAAGCCCGAACCGAAAACGAGGAAATTCATATGTCCGGTATAGAAACGGTGTTTTTACTTACTTCCGAATTTCCCCCGTCTCCGTGCTCCAAAACAACAAATCCAGCTCATCGGGTGGGATCCCGATCTGTTGCGAGAATGCTTTGAACCGTTGCTCAATGGCAAGATATTTTCTTCGCGTGAGGGCCTTCGGAACGGAACGGATGGAGCCATAGCGTTTCAGGTTCCGAAGAATGTGTCTGTCGAGGATCGCCAGGCCGTTGTTTTTTCCGATGTTTCTCAGAAAATGCGTTGCCTCTTTGTATCCGAGGCCTTTCACGTTTTTGACGAGCCATTCGCGAACCTCTCCGGCCGGACGTCCGTTGCTCAGGGCTTGCAGAACGGCAGGGAAACCCGCTCGCGCAAGGAGCAAATGTCTGGCTTTCGTCCTGTGAAACCGGATATAATGGGCCGGGTTACGTAACAACTGTTCCGGATTTCCTCCCTGCTCTGAAAACAAGTGACTCCGGAGGGTCTCAACCGCGCGGTCGGCATGCACTGCGCTGGATTGCGGAGTCAAAAGACAGTAAGCCAGCTCATAGAAGTATTCTGAGGTCGGAACGGAGGAGAATTCTGATAGACGCTCCCGGATCGCTGATCGTTTTTTCCTGTACAATCTCTTCAGAGTCTCCAGCTCGCTTTTTTGCGCCGATCCTTTCATCATGATGCCAACCGAAGAACAACCGAGTTTCCGCGGTTCCGGCTCTGAATCAATCCGTCGCGTTCGAGTCCGGCGAGGAGCGTCACAAGCCACTTGTGGTCGGCTGCTGAAAAGTTCGGTTTCACGCCCCTACCGATATCCATCAGCCCCCGGCCGCGGCTGTTGCTTTTCCGAAGGAGCTCAATAATCCGCCCGCGGTAAATGCGGTTTGGTATACCGTTTCTCCCCCGTTCTTTCTTGTGCAGCGTTGCTTTACGGGCTGCAATGCTGAAAGCACTGGGACACATCCGGACTACAGGACAGGATGTGCATTTTGGCCGGGCGGCGGTGCAGATTGTTGCTCCGAGCTCCATGAGTGCCTGATTCCATTCGTACACATGCCGCCGCGGGAGAATACGGTCAGCAATGCTCCAGGGATCGGGGCCTTCGCCCGGAAACAGCCGCGCCAAAACGCGGGCAATGTTGGTATCCGCCAGAGGAACCCTCTGCCCAAACGCAAAACAGGCCACTGCATGAGCCGTGTATCGCCCGATTCCGGGAAGCAGAAGCAACTCGTCAACGCGGGACGGAAGCCGTCCGTTGAATCGATCGCGGACAATCCGGGCAAGCTCCCGCAGCCTCACCGAACGGTTGTTGTATCCCATTCCACTCCACGCCCGAATCACCTCCGCTGCGCTCGCACGGGCAAGCACCTCAAACGACGTAAATCGCCGGATAAAACGGTGATACTTCTCCAGCACGCGGGTCACCTGCGTCTGCTGAAGCATCACTTCGGAAATCAGAATTCGATACGGATTCTTCGTCTTTCTCCAGGGGAGGTTCCGGGCGTTGGTTTGATACCAGGCGAGAATGCGGCGTCTGAGCTGCGGCGTGGCAGGCCGGACGGTGGGACGAAGGCTCATTTCATGCTGACCGGACCGATCCAACGAGATCGCTCACGAACTCTTTGTTTCCTTCGAGATGATCCAGGGCCGGAAGCTCGGTTGGAGAAACCCACCGGATTTGCTCAAACACGTTGTTACGCGGTTCGCCGTCGAACCGGCTAACAAAGCAATAGGCAACCTCAAAGGTACCGCCGTCCTCATAGTGCGACATTCGGACGTCAATTTCATCGATTCCTTGAATCTGCACCGAGAGCTCTTCCGCGAGTTCCCGGCGCAGACAATGTTCCACCGTTTCTCCGGGTTCGAGCTTTCCTCCAGGAAATTCCCACTTAAGTGCGTAGCGGCTTCCTGGTTTCCTCTGACAAACGAGGAGAGCCCCATCGCGTTTCAGAATTCCTACAGCGACCTTCGTCATGGGGAGAATATAGGGAAAAACTGTTCCAAGTTCCATATTCCAAGTTCCAGTTTCCAACCTGATACCATGAACCTTAAACCTAAAACCTTTCGAATCGCTTGACTCTTCCCACTTCGAGTAATAGAATCCAAACACAATCAACCGGCCACGGGGGAGAGACTCCGCAAGGAGCGCCGAAGGGGCAAACTCCGCAGGCTCGCGCACAGCGAAGCCCGGAGCGAAACTCTCA
>JACQPU010000163.1 GCA_016207365.1 Ignavibacteriales bacterium
GCTGGGGAATCTGGCGCTTTCTCCCGCTCAGGCTCCCCAGGCCGTCTTGTTTCCTCGATCTCGGACTCCATTTCCTCGTTGATGATGGACGGAGCTTCCGACTCAAGATCCGGCAGGCTCTTTGAGCGGAGCGTAACGATGACGTAGGCGATGCTCGAACCCGCCAGGACGAGAGCCACCGTCCTCCACAACGGATCCGACGTGAGCAGGCCCATAAGAAAGGCGACAGCGCCCGCCGACGCAGTCAGTTCCTGTATCAACGTCATCTTGTTCACCCAGGAACGGACTGTGTCAAACACGCGGGCGCTGGTCATCGAAAGTGTTGAGTGTGGTTATAACCCTCAAGTCTGCATAAATTTACCCATTGAACAAAGGAAAGTCAAGGTGAAAAAGAAGGAACCGGTGGCAAAGGCTTTGAACGGTATGCACTTACGCCGCCTCTTCGCAGAATTTCGGTTGCAGCAGTAGGTTTTTTTCCCTACTTTTTCGGTGCAACGGTTGAATTGGCTCATTTCTTCCCCCTCCATCATGAAAGCCGTCGTCATGGCGGGCGGATTCGGCACGCGGCTGCGTCCGCTCACCTGCAATATTCCAAAGCCCATGGTACCGATGGTGAACCGTCCGATGATGGAGCACATCATCAACCTCCTCACGTCGCACGGGATTCGGGACCTCACCGCCACGCTGTTTTACCAGCCTGACATCATCTCGTCGTATTTTGGCGACGGGAGCCGCTGGGGTGTGCGCATGAATTACAAGAAGGCCGAGGCGGATCTCGGTACGGCGGGGAGTGTGCGCAACACAGGAGAATTTCTTGACGGCAGGTTTCTCGTCATTAGCGGTGACGTTTTGACGGATTTCGACCTCACCGCTGCTGTCCGCTTTCATGAGACCAAGAAAGCAAGGGCAACAATCCTGCTCACGCGCGTCACAAATCCCCTGCAGTTCGGTGTTGTTCTGACGAAGGATGACGGACGGATCAGCCGATTCCTCGAAAAACCGTCGTGGGGAGAGGTATTCAGCGACACGATCAACACAGGAATCTATATCCTTGAGCGCGAGGTCCTCGACCTCATTCCTGCAGGCGAAGAATTCGACTTCAGCAAGAATCTCTTTCCGCTCATGCTTGAATTGGATCTTCCGGTTTACGGCTATGTTGCGTCCGGCTATTGGAGGGACATCGGCAATCTTCACGAGTACCAGGATGCCCATTTCGACGCACTGCGACGGATTGTGAATATCGCCGTTGAGGGGAAAGTGCAGGGCCGCGTGACAGTAGGAGAGGGAAGCCGCGTCGAGACTGACCCCAAGCGGCTCTCGGGCACCGTAATCATTGGCAAGAACTCAAGAATCCACCCAGACGCGGTGATTGCCAATTCAGTCATAGGAGACGACTGCGAAGTTCTTCCGGGAGCGTCCGTTGCCAACTCGATTATCTGGCACGGTACTCAGATTGGATCAAAAGCCCAGCTTTCGTCCGATGTCATCGGTTCAAAATGCATCATCGGTGACGAGGCAATTATTGGAGAGAACGTCTTCGTGGGGGATCAATGCATCATCGGCAAGCGCAGCAGCATCTTCTCCAACATCAAACTGTGGCCTGAAAAGATCGTGGAGGAGCGTGCGACAGTTACGCGAAGTCTCGTGTGGGAAGATCAATGGCTCCGTGAACTTTTTCGCAACTCCACCGTCACGGGAATATCGAATATCGAGATCAATCCTGAATTCGCCGCGAAGCTTGGAGCCGCGTTCGGAGCTTTTGTGGGAGCCGGATCCACCATCGTGTCGAGCCGTGACGCGGATACCGTGTCACGCATGATCAACAGGGCAGTCATGTGTGGATTGATGTCCGCCGGGGTCAATTGCAGCGACCTGCGCGCAACTTCCATTCCCATCGTGCGCCACGAGCTGAAGTCGGGAAAAGAAAAGGGCGGATATCACGTCCGCAAATCTCCGTTCGATAAAAATATGACGGATATTATCTTCTTCGACCGCGACGGAAAGGATCTCCCAACGGGGAAGACAAAAACGGTCGAACGTATGTTCTTTGGTGAAGATATTCCACGGACACCCTATGATACGGTCGGCGTGGTCACGTTCCCCGAGCGGACTACGGAGAGCTACATCGAGCGGTTTCTTGCCACGATTAACACGGAAGCAATCCAGGCGGCGGATTTGAAGCTGGTTGTCGATTATTCAAACGGCGTCGCCTCCACAATCTTCCCCAATATCCTGGGAAACCTGAATGTACAGGCGGTGTCCCTCAACGCGTACCTGGACAGCCGAAGACTGACCCGGACCAAGGAACAATTTGATCAATCGCTTAGAGACTTGTCGTTCGTCGTCACATCACTTCAGTACGACGTCGGAGTGATGCTTGACGCGGGAGCGGAAAAAATCTTCTGCGTTGATGAGCACGGCAACCCCATTGACAGCGATCGGCTGCTGACGCTCATGGCCCGGCTGGCCAGACTTGCCCACCCATCGCTCAAAACCATTGCGGTGCCGATCTCTGCTTCGAATGAAATCGATCTCCTCGCGGAGGAGTTCGGAATAACCATCGTCCGCACCCAAGACAACCACCTGGCGCTTATGGATGCCGCCATCGGACAGGACATCAGGTTTGTAGGCGGGACAAAAGGCGGGTTCATTTTCAACGAATTCCTGTTTGCCTCGGACGGAATGTACTCCGCGGTGAAGCTGCTTGAGTTTATGGCGGTCACCAGGAAGCGGCTGGGGGATGTCGACCGTGAGACGCCTCGCTTGCATTTTGTCAAAAAAAACATTCCTTGTTCGTGGCAGGTAAAAGGGCGCGTCATGAGGCGACTCATGAAGGACTCAGAGGCTCTCCCGCGCCAGTTGGTCGAAGGAGTCAAGCTTTTCCCAAGAAACAAATCCAGGCACACGTCCGTATTCCTGAATCCAGACCGTTCACGGCCTTTGTTCCACATCAACGTCGAGTCCGAGGATCCTGCTCTGGCGCAACAGCTCTCAAAGGAATACGAGGAAAAAATCACACGCTGGATAACCGAAGAATGAGCCCGTCGGGGAGGAAGGCACCCCATTCATGAAGATCACCGACATCCTCACAGAACAATTCATCAAAACTAACCTCCCGGGAACGACGAAGGAAGAGATTTTGAACGCGGTCATTGATCTTGCCGCCACCTCCGACAGAGTTCTGGACAAGGAAAAAATCCGGGAGGCGATCTTCGAACGCGAGAAAATTATGTCCACGGGCGTCGGGTCCGGATTCGCCATTCCCCATGGAAAAACTGACGCCGTTACCGACATCGTGGGAGCCCTGGCGGTCACCGCACAACCCATTGATTACAAATCGCTCGACGACCAGCCTGTGCGCATTGTTTTTCTCCTGGTCGGCAGAGACAGCATGGTGGGTCCGCATATCAAGCTCCTTAGCCGCATTTCGCGTCTCATGAACAAAGAAGACTTTCGCACCCGTCTTCTCGGCGCAGGGTCAGCATCCGAGGTCCTGGAAATCCTCAAACAGGAAGAGGCCAGCTACCTTGAGGCGTAATACCCCCTCTGGCACTCCCCCTCAGCCACCCTCATACTTTCGTACACCGTGAAATTCCGCTCCATGAAAGGCACGCGCGACATCCTTCCGGACGAAGCCGAACTGTGGCGCACCGTCGAGCAAACGATTCATGAGGTCATGCGGAATTTCAATTACCGCGAGATCCGGACGCCGGTGCTTGAGCAGACCGAGCTCTTTGCTCGCAGCATCGGCGAGTTGACAGATATCGTCTCGAAGGAAATGTACACGTTCGCGGATCGAAGCGGAGAGAGTGTCACGATGAGACCAGAAGGTACGGCATCGACTCTGAGGGCCTTTATCCAGAACAACCTGGGGGAACAAGGTTCGCTCACGAAGCTCTACTATCTGGGCCCAATGTTTCGTCAGGAACGTCCCCAGGCCGGAAGGCTCCGCCAATTCCATCAGTTCGGTGCGGAAGCGGTTGGGTCAATGGCGCCGGAACTGGACGTCGAGATGATGCTGGTCCCTCTGGATATTTGCAACAGACTTGGGATTTCAAAGACTTCCCTGCTCGTCAATTCCGTCGGATGTCAACGATGCCGTCCGGCGTATAAAGAGCTGCTGAAGGCGGAATTGATCAAAATCCGGACGAAGCTTTCGCCCGAGAGCCGGGCCCGTGTGGATCAGAATCCCCTCCGTGTGCTGGATTCGAAAGACGAAGGGGACCGGAAACTGACCGCGTCCATGCCTCTGATGAAGGACCACCTCTGCGACGAATGCTCCCCGCATTTTTCGCGAGTTCAGGATCTCCTGAAGGCTCTCAGGATTCCCTTCGTTATTGACGGCCGGCTTGTCCGCGGGCTTGATTACTACACGAAAACGGCGTTTGAAATAACCAGCCGCGACCTCGGCTCCCAGGATGCCCTGGCTGGGGGCGGACGGTACGATCTGCTCGTGGAAGAGTTAGGCGGAAAACCGGCTCCGGGCGTGGGGTTCGCCGCAGGGATGGAACGGCTGATGATGGTTCTTGAGAAACAGGAGATCAAGACTGCACTCGGCTCCGCGCTGAAGATTTTCCTGATCGGCCTCGACAGCGAATCAAGGTCATGGGCGTTTGAAACGGCGTGCGCGCTTCGTGCACGCGGAATCTCAGCGGAAACAGATTATCTTGAGAGAAGCCTGAAGGCGCAGCTGCGAGAGGCCAACCGCCAGAAGGCCGAATATGTCCTGGTCGTCGGTGGGCAGGAATTACAGTCAGGCGCAGCAAAACTGAAGGAAATGGCCACCGGCAAGGAGAGCGTTGTCGCCCTCAGCACTTTCGCACACACGTTCATATGAGTCGTGGTCCGAACGAAGAAATCTCGCGATGCCGAGTACCGCCTGCGCGCATTTCCAGTCACGGACGCGGAATCAGGACATACCAGCCTTGCACTTGTCGTGGAGACAATCAAGGAGTTTGTGAGCTTTCACTACGAGGTCCTGCTTTCCGATACCCGTGAGAAAAACCAGGTAACCTTGCATATTCTTGGACTCCACGCCCCGAGCTCCGTTATGCCCGGCGTGGGACCCGCGCGTGGAATTCGGAGGTACGACAATCTCTCCGGACCCGTCCGTGTAATCGTCAGAAAGGTGGATGGTGAAGAGAATATGTTCAAGCTCCGTGTACGTCTGCCTGCGGTTCAGCTCCTCGCTGCACCGCCGCATCCTTTTGTCATGTTTTCCACCGAACCCATTGAACTTCCTGAATAACGTGCATGTGCCCTGTCATCGTTGAGATCGGCCCCTTTACGCTCTACAGCTACGGTCTGATGCTGGCTCTCGGCTTCATCACCGCAAGCTGGCTCATGACGATTGAATACCGCCGAAGAAAGCTTCCGCAAGACCTTGCCGGTACTGTTACCATGATCGCGCTGATTGGCGGAGTCGTGGGGGCCAAACTGCTGTACGTGCTTGAGCACTGGCGTGCCTTTCTTGCCGATCCGGGAATTCTGATTTCGCCGGGAGGTCTCTCTTATTTCGGTGGATTTCTCTTCGCGACCACTGCAATTTGGTGGTATGTACGAAAACGAAAGCTGGATTTTCTTTTTGTAGCAGATGCCACCGTTCCAGGATTAATGCTGGGATATGGCATAGCCCGTCTCGGTTGCCATTTCGCCGGAGACGGAGACTACGGCTTCCCGACGGACCTCCCGTGGGGTACAAACTATGAGCGAGGCACGATGCCACCGTCGGAGGCATTCAGAAATTTTCCCGAAATCACAAGCCAATTTCCCGGCGGTGTTGTACCGGACACAACGCCGTGTCATCCGACGCCGGTGTACGAACTTCTGCTCAGTGCGATTTTCTTTACAGTTCTCTGGAGGTACAGGACCCGCGTGAAAGCCCCAGGCATATTATTCATGATGTACCTTGTCCTTGCCGGCCTAGGAAGATTTGCCATCGAGTTCCTCAGGATCAATCCAAGAATTCTTCTCGATCTCACGCAGTATCAGCTCTTTGCAGCAGGGCTGATCCTGGTCGGGCTTGTCGGATGGTGGAGACTGAAACGAAGAGAGGGTCCTTCAACACCATGAGTGTGATCGAATTGTTCACCAAAGACGATTGTGAACTCTGTGATGAGCTCAAGATCCGCGCACAGCGCTTAGCGGAGGGGTTCGGGTTCGAATTCAGGGTAACACACCTGACCCCCGGAGATCCTCTTTTTGACAAGTACAAGCACACATTTCCGGTCCTTAAGGCGGAGAATGGCCGGGAGGTGTCGGGAAAAGTTACAGACAACGATTTGTGGGCCCTGTTCCTGTCCCTGACCACTCCGCCGCGCTTGTAC
>JACQPU010000153.1 GCA_016207365.1 Ignavibacteriales bacterium
ATATTATTTGATGTTTTTCGTTTTTTCACGGCGTTGAAAAAGGATCTGCATGCTGCAATTCTTCAAGAAATTCTTCGGCTCTAAACACGACAAAGACATCCGCCTTATCAAACCGATTGTTGAGGAGATCAATAGGCAGGTTGAGCTCCTTAGCAACCTCTCCGACGAACAACTGAGGGGGAAAACGGACGAATTCCGGGCCCGTATTAAGGAAGCAATTCAGGACATTGAACAGGAAATTGCGTCGGAGAGAGCTTCGCTTGCCGATGACTCGATTCCTTTTGAAGAACGTGAAGGGATCTATGACCACATCGACGCGCTGAATAAGGAACTTGACCATCGCATCCAGGAAACTCTGGACACACTCCTTCCGGAAGCTTTCGCCGTCGTCAAGGAAGCTTGCCGCAGGCTTGTAGGGCAGTCCTGGGACGTCACCGGGGGCAAGGTCCATTGGGACATGGTTCCCTTCGACGTGCAGCTTATGGGGGGAGTTGTGCTCCATCAGGGCCGCATTGCCGAAATGGCCACTGGTGAAGGAAAAACGCTTGTAGCCACCCTCCCTGCCTATCTCAACGCTCTTCCGGGCCGCGGCGTCCATGTTGTCACCGTAAACGACTACCTTGCCCTGCGCGACAGTCAGTGGATGGGTCGCGTATTCGAATTTCTGGGCCTTACTATTGGCGTTATTCTGCAGTCGATGGATCCCGCTCAACGCCGGGTGCAGTACGGGCGCGATATTACCTACGGTACCAACAATGAGTTCGGGTTCGACTACCTGCGCGATAACATGGTGGCAATACCCGAGGAAATGGTTCAGAGGGGACATAACTACTCGATTGTGGACGAGGTGGATTCTGTACTGATCGACGAGGCCCGAACTCCGCTGATCATCAGCGGTCCGGTGGAAGTTGACGACCACAAGTTCAACGAAATGAAGCCGTACATTGAACGGCTTGTGAATGCGCAAAAGAGCCTGGTCGCCAAGGTCACGTTGGAGGCCCAACAGTTGCTCGACGAAGACAAGCCCGATGAAGCTGGCCCATTGCTCCTGCGCGCCAACCGCGGACTTCCAAAAAACAAGCAGCTTCTGAAGATCCTCTCTGAGCCCGCGCATAAAACTCTTCTCCAGGAAACCGAAAAGATTTACCTGCGGGATCAATCCGCCCGGATGCATGAAATCGACGACGAGTTGTATTTCGGCATTGACGAGAAGTCTCATACGATCGATTTAACCGAAAGGGGAAGGGAATACCTCGCCCAAGTATATCCCGGCCATGACAAGGAACTGTTCATAATCCCCGATATCGGTGCGGAATACAGTGTCATTGAGTCGGACGAATCTCTCGCTGCTGAACCCAAACAGCAGAGAAAAGATGAGGTGAACAAGAAATACGCCGAGCGAAGTGATCGCATCCACACGATTCAGCAGCTCCTCAAGGCGTATTGTTTGTATGAAAAGGACGACGAGTACGTTGTAACCGAGGATGGCAAGGTGATGATTGTCGATGAGTTCACCGGCCGGTTGCTGCCGGGACGACGCTACTCGGAAGGGCTCCATCAGGCCATTGAAGCAAAGGAAGGGGTCAAGGTCGAGCGCGACACGCAAACTCTGGCCACCATCACGCTCCAGAATTACTTCCGGATGTACAAGAAGCTTGCCGGTATGACCGGCACTGCGGAGACCGAGGCGGCCGAGTTCTTCGAGATTTACAAGCTGGATGTTGTCGTGGTGCCCACCAACAAACCCATGGTTCGCGGCGATTTCGACGATCAGGTCTACCGGACAAAGCGGGAGAAATACAACGCGGTGATTGCGGAAATCGAGGAGATGCGAAAAATCTCACGGCCGGTTTTGGTCGGAACGACAAGTGTCGAGGTGTCCGAGACGATCAGCCGCATGTTGAAACGTGTCGGCATCCCGCATAATGTTCTCAACGCAAAGCAGCATCAGCGGGAAGCGGAAATCGTGGCTCATGCGGGACTGCCTGGTGGCGTGACGATCGCGACCAACATGGCCGGCCGCGGCACCGATATCAAACTGGGGCCCGGCATCGCACAGGCTGGTGGGTTGCACATTGTGGGTACGGAACGGCATGAGTCGCGGCGCATCGACCGGCAGCTGCGCGGACGTGCCGGCAGGCAAGGAGACCCCGGCTCATCCCGGTTCTACATTTCGTTGGAAGACGACCTGATGCGACTCTTTGCCAGCGAGCGGATTTCGAGAGTAATGGAACGGCTGGGCATGAAAGAAGGCGAATCGATCCAGCACCCGATGATTTCGCGCTCGGTGGAGCGTGCTCAACGCAAGGTTGAAGAGAACAATTTCGGCATCCGAAAGCGCCTGCTGGAATATGACAACGTGATGAACCAGCAGCGTGAAGTGATTTATTCCCGCCGACGGCACGCGTTGATCGGGGAGCGTTTGAAAGACGACATTTTCGACATGGTCCGCGATGTTGCTGTGCGCCTTGCAGAGCAATTCTATCCCGAAGGCGATCGCGAGGGACTTCAGAACGAAGTGAGGACGCGTTTTCTTGTAGATCTGAATCTCGCACCGGACAAGTTCCAGTCGCTGGGCGAACAAGGCGTTGCGGATGAGATAGCGAAGGCCGCGGAAGACTTCTACCGTCGCAAAGAGGAGAAGATCGGCAGGGACCTCATGGTAAGGCTCGAGAAGATGGCCATGCTGCAGGTGATCGACTCAAAATGGCGTGACCATCTGAGGGAGATGGATGATCTGAAGGAGGGAATCCATTTGCGCGGGTACGGGCAGAAGGATCCCCTCGTTGAGTATAAGACGGAAGCGTTCAAGATGTTCATGAACCTCATGGAACTGGTTTCTGACGAGGTTCTGAATATTGTGTTCAAGTTCTTCCCGGAACGCGTGGATCAGATTCCGGCACAGCGTGCTCGCCGTCCGCTTCGACGTGAGGATCTGGTCATGACCCACGATTCCGCGCTGGGTGCAGGATTCGTTGCGAACCGCGAACCTGTGGCTGCGGGAGGAGATGGCCAGTCAGTTCAGGCAGGCGCCAGGCCTCAAAAGATACAACCGGTCCGCGTCGGTGAAAAGATCGGCCGGAATGACCCCTGCCCGTGCGGCAGTGGGAAGAA
>JACQPU010000159.1 GCA_016207365.1 Ignavibacteriales bacterium
ACGTGAGAAGTGAGATGTAAAAAGGGAAAATTCAAAAGTAAAAAGGAAAAAAGTGGAAGGTTCTACTTCTTACTTTTTACTTCATGACTCCTTACGTCTTGCGACATCGGCCTTTCCCTGGGAAAAACAAAAGCGCTCCGCGAGGGAGCGCCTTTTGACATTGGGTGGATCGAACGAGGATCTACATTCCCAACGCGTGGGAAAACGTAGCGAGAATCATGAAGTGATTGAAATCGGACGCGATAACATAACGGAACTGTCCGCCAATGGACATACTCGGATTCAGCGCGTATGAAGCACCGCCAAGAAGGTTGATGCCGAGCCGTGTTTCGGAGCCTTTCGTTTCTCCGCCAAAAGTACCGAATCCGGGAATAGTGACGGTAGGAACCTTAACTGTGCTGCTGACAAAATTGATTCCGAGTCCTCCACCGACGTACGGCGTCACTGCACCTGACGGAAATCTGTAGTGAACGTTGCCATTGATGGCGAAATTGCTCAATGACCATGATACGTCCTGACCAAAATCCTTCGATGTCGTCCAATAACCAATTTCCGGCATAAGGTACAAGCCTGGCGTCAGTTCACCCAGGTTGGCACCGACACCAATGGCGAATCCGCCCAACGTTTCCGTTGTCGGATTACCATTTGCATCCACCCCTTCAAACGAGGCCCCGATATATCCAACTCCGCCTCCGATCGACTTCAGTCCGATCTGTGCCGTGGCGACTCCGGCAACACAGAAGACCAGCATCGCTACCAACAATGCTTGCTTCATATGCACTCCCTTTTTTGATTTTGTGATAGTGTAACAGCAGTTTCGAAATTGACTCCTAATATATCATAAGGATTCCCAAAATCCAAGAGCTCTTCTGGGAACCGAAGAATACAGAAAAAGGCCGTGGAAACCGTTCAAACTCAATATCAATAATAGATCAGATACTTTTCCCGTTTGATCATAAACTGTGCCCGTTCACGGTCAATCACCCTCAAGATGTCATCCACATTCCCTTTCGTCTGCAACAACATCCGAACGCGGTCGGAGCCGTTGACTTTATCGAACATTTGCACCTTATCCGTACGCGCTCGCTGGAAGATATCCCTCTCCGGAAACAAGCGGAACAGCGCCTCCAGAATTGCGAACTGAACCACGGAAAGCTCGACGCGATCGCGGTCCGTTACGTGGATGTGCACCCCTCCGTAAGGCTGACCCGTTGTATCAAAATAAAACGGACGGTACACCATGGGGCGGAACTGCACGCCTGGCATTCCCTGTGAATTCAAGTAGCGCGCGAATATCCGGCCATCGAGCCAGGGCGCGCCAACGAGCTCAAACGGAAGCGTGTACCCCACACCCTGATTCACCGTTCCCAACTCGCCCAACAATCCGGTCATGACGTAAAACATCGGCGTTGTGGAATTCGGAATATGCGGTGAAGGAGGCACCCAGGGCAACCCTGTTTCATCCCACCAGAGACTCCTCTTCCATCCCGCCATGGGCACCACCTGCAACTTGCACCGTTTTCCCCCATTCAACCATCGTTCCTCATTTATCATCGTCGCCAGCTCGCCGGCGGTCATTCCGTACACATACGGAATCGGATACATTCCGACAAACGATTTGAAATTCTCATCCAGCATCGTCCCTTCCACACGAACACCTGTGAGCGGATTAGGACGATCGAGCACCACAAACTCAATGCCGTTCTCTGCCGCAGCTTCCATGGCAAATCCCATGGTCGAGATGTACGTGTAGGACCGGACTCCTATGTCCTGAATATCATAGACGAGCACATCCACGCCCTTCAACATCTCCGGCGTCGGCTTCCGCGTCTTTCCGTACAGCGAATAGACCGGCAGGCGGGTTGCCTCATCGATGCTGCTCTCCACGTACTTCCCCGCCTCCCTGTCTCCGCGAACGCCGTGTTCGGGACCAAACAGAGCAACGAGCGTCACACCCGGCGCGCGGGCCAGAACATCAACAGTTGCTTCCAGAGACGATGTAACACCGGTCGGATTCGTGATCAGACCCACCCTCTTCCCTTTCAACACATCAAACCCGCGATCCCGCAGCACCTCGATCCCCGTTTTCACGCGATCTCCCGGGAACACGAAGGACGGGAACACCGCCATCGTAGCAGCTATCAGGTACCAACGCACAATGGTTTTCCGACTCCTGTCTTGCATGTTTCTCCGTGCTCCATTCTGGCCGCCTCAACGCGGCTAAACGACGGGTAGCCGGCCGTGCTTTTCATCACGGAACCTTCCTTCCGTCCAACATCCAGTTCTTCACCCAGGAAAGCTCCCTCACCAACGCCATAAGCGATGCAAAACTGTCCGGATCCATCCCAAAAAATCTCCCCGTAAACCGTATTTTCATATCCTCCGGCACCTCCTTTACGATGGTTTTCAGAAGTGAGGTGGTTTTTTCGATGCCAGATTGAAATTCCGCCGACAGCTTGTCGTATCCTTCCCCGTCGGGACCGATACGCTTCATCAATTCGTGCGATTTTGAAACGAACTTGGAGAAGAAGACAACGTCTTCAAAGACCTGCATCTTTCCAGTTTCCCTGCTTTGATCCAGGAGCAATCCGATCTCCTCCTTAAATCGCAGAGTGATCTTTGCGTACGCTTCCAGCTCTTTCAAAAACTGTCCGGTTTCCTGTCGCATCGTCATTTTTCTGAACGATCCAATCACGTCAACGCTGTTTCCGTTCCCATTCTTGAAGCAAACGTACGAGGCTGTTCGCCCCGAGCTTGGGAGTTTCGTAGTGCCCCCGGCCGATCCGCTGGCGAACGGCCTCGTAGAGCGCAACCGCACAAGCAACGGAAACATTCAGACTCTGGATCATTCCGAACATCGGAATCGCAAAGTGTCCATCGGCGGCCTTTGCGCATTCATCCGAGACGCCTCGGTGTTCATTGCCGAAGACGAGCGCCACTTTCCGTGTGAGATCGAGGCTGTAGAGGGATTTGGAGGAATCCCCGATCCGGGTGGCAAGA
>JACQPU010000165.1 GCA_016207365.1 Ignavibacteriales bacterium
AAATACGGCGATCGTGTCAACGTCATACAGTTTGGCGAATTCAGCAAGGAATTTTGCGGTGGCACGCACGTTCCTTCCACTGCCGACATCGGTTACTTCAAGTTTCGGTCTGAAGGCAGCGTTTCCAGCGGAACACGTCGCATCGAGGCTGTGACGTCGGACCGCGCAGAGGAACTGCTCGCCCTCCGGGACCGGGAATTCGATGAGCGAACGGCCTACGCCGAAGATCAAAGCACCAATCTCCGCTCAATAATTTCGGAAGCCGCGCAACTCGGCTCAACACTTGGAGGGACGGTGCTGGAAGAGCTGGAACGCTGCGAGACTGATCTCGAAAAAATCAAAAGCCATCGGCGGGTCATTGCAACGGCGGACCTCTCGACGGGATTTACGGATCAGGTCATTCGCCGCAGGACTTTGGAAGATATCATCCTTGCGCTCGTGGACCTGCGAAAGCAGGTTGAAAGGGAGATTTCCAGACTTCGCGTTCGTTCACTTGCAGCCGACATTGATTCGCTGATTCGGCGGGGTACCCGCTTGAACGGGGCGAGGCTTGTGTCGGCAGAGGTGTCCGTGACATCGATGGATGAGCTGAAGTCGCTGGGAGACAGGCTGAGAGAAAAAATCGGAAGCGGCGTGGGGGTTCTCGCGTCGGTTGTCGACCAGAAGGTTGCCCTCGTATGCGTGGTAACGGACGATCTGATTACGTCCAGAAAGCTCGAAGCCGGCAAGATTGTCGGCGCCGTGGCGCGGTTAGTCGGGGGCGGCGGAGGCGGAAGGCCTCACATGGCAACAGCAGGCGGCAAGGATATTGCGAAACTCGGAGAAGCCCTGAAGAACACCGAGTCTATCGTACGCTCGTTCCTGAAACAATAATTGTACAGGGGAGAAACCATTATGACGACGTTCGAGCGGATGATGCACAGCCGGGATGAACGAGGTGCCGGATACCTGATTCTGATCGATCCGGATAAGATCGAAGAGGCGAAGCTCCCCTTGTTCGTCCGTAACGCCACCGAAGCCGGCGTGGACGGGTTTCTGGTCGGCGGCAGTCTGATGATGTCTGACGAGTTTGACAAGCATCTTGACGTCATCAAGCGCAGCACCACGGTACCGGTCATCATTTTCCCAGGAAGTCTATTTCAGGTCTCATCGCTGGCGGATGCGATCCTGTTTCTTGTGCTTATCAGCGGAAGGAATCCGGAACATCTGATCGGAAACCAGGTTCTGGCCGCGCCGATCGTCCGAAAAATGGGGCTTGAAGCAATTTCGACCGGGTACATGCTGATCGGTACAGGCAAAACGACGTCGGCGGAATTCATCAGCAACACGAAACCGATCCCCAGTCACAAACCTGATATCGCAGTGGCGCACGCACTCGCAGCGGAAACCATCGGCATGAAATGCCTCTATCTTGATGCCGGCAGCGGGGCCGACGGGGCGGTGCCCGAGGCGATGATCAAAAGCATTGCGGATCGATGTTCACTGCCCATGTTCGTCGGAGGCGGCATTCGCACCCCGGAAGACGCCGCAGAGCGCATCCGTGCGGGCGCATCATTCCTCGTAACCGGCACAGCTATTGAAGAACGCGACGATCCGCGCTCAATCCGGAGATTTGCCGAGGCCGTCCACTCCGTCAGAGTGAAAACCACATGAACATCTCGCGCCAGAAGTTCATTCTGGATTCCCTCCGGGAAAGCGCCGAAACCAAACGGCGCATCGCAGAGCGGCTTGCGGACGAGATTTCCGACGCCATTGACATCGTCAAGGACGCTCTCGGAAAGGGCCGAAAGGTTCTGTTGTGCGGAAATGGGGGCAGTGCCGCGGATGCCCAGCATCTGGCCACCGAAATGGTGATCCGTTTAAGTCCTGTCATCAAACGGCCGGGACTCCCCGCCATTGCTCTGACGACCGACACCTCAACGCTCACCGCCGGGGCCAATGATATTGGCTATGACAATGTCTTCGCCCGCGCTGTGGAAGCGCTGGGGAACAAGGGCGACGTACTCGTCGGCATCAGTACAAGCGGGAAATCGGAAAGTGTAAACCGTGCGCTGAAGAAAGCACGCGAGAAGGGCCTGAAAACCATAGCGTTTCTTGGTAAGGACGGCGGAGAATCGAAGGGTCTCGCCGATTGCGCCATCGTCGTGCCCTCCGACGATACACAGCGCATACAGGAGGGACACATCACGGTTGGTCACATCATCTTCCAGCAGGTTGAGCAAGAATTGTACGGCTGAGGATCATTGAGCTTCCCATGCCGGCCCGCCGAAAAGACTTCTTCATTCCCTTCCTGGCCGTTTGTTCGGATATCGCGGCAATTGAAGCGGCATTTCTAATTTCGTATTGGCTCCGCTTCCATTCACCCCTTACGTCAGTTTTCCCCGTTGAGTTGGGGTTCCCTCCGCTGGAAGCTTACGTCCATGGCTCGCTCTTCGTCATTCCCGCCTGGGTGTTCCTCTTCCAATCCCGCGGCCTCTACCGCCCGCGGCGGACGGTTCATTTTTCCGAGGAGTTTTTTCCGATAGTCCGCGTTGTCGTTGTCGGCATGCTCGTCGTGATGGCAGCCGCGTTTTTCTACCGGGCCTTTTCTTTTTCACGACTGGTGTTTGCCCTCCTGGCGGTTTCTTCCATTGTGACAATCTCGGTCGGACGGCTGTTCGTGATGAAATTCGAACAATGGTGGTACCGGAAGGGACATGATATCAGGGACGTCGTCATTGTAGGATCAAATGAAACCGCGGTCAGAATTTACGAAACGATCACACGTGATCCGTCGCTCGGGTATCGTGTGCACGGATTCTTTTCTGTGAACGGGCGCGGTTCATTCGAGCACATCGACGCCAAACTCCTTGGCACGATCGATGCCGTCCCCGGTTATGTAAGGGACCACCGCACGGACCTGATACTGATCGCTCTTCCGTCCGAAGAGCATACCCGCCTCCTCGATCTCATCAGGGAATGCGAGGGTCTGAATACAGGTATGCTCATGGTACCTGACATGGTGGAGCTTATGACGAGCCGTGTGCGGGTTACCGAAGTCGAGGGAATTCCGTTCCTCCAGGTACGGGAAGCTGCTTTGTCGACATGGAATCAGATTGTCAAACGGGCGTTTGACGTCGTTGTCGCGTCAGTGATCCTTCTCGCGACAAGCCCGCTCCTCGTTCTTATTGCCGTTGTCGTCAAGCTCACTTCACCCGGACCGGTTTTCTATCTCCAGGAACGCGTCGGGCTCGACGGGAGGACGTTCAAGGTTATCAAGTTCAGAACAATGCGCGCCGATGCCGAGAGAGAGACCGGACCTGTCTGGGCGAAAAAAGACGACCCGCGCACGACGCTGGCGGGACGATTTCTCCGCCGATTCAGTCTGGATGAACTTCCGCAGTTGTTTAATGTGTTGCGAGGAGAGATGAGCATTGTGGGGCCACGGCCCGAGCGTCCTCACTTTGTGGAACAATTTCGGGGGCAGATTCCGAAGTACCTCGACCGGCACAGAGTGAAAACGGGCATGACCGGTTGGGCTCAGGTGAACGGCCTGCGGGGAAACGCTCCAATCGAAGAGCGCACAAAATACGATGTGTACTACGTGGAGAATTGGTCTCTGGTGTTCGACCTGAAAATCATCTTCAAGACCCTCAGAGCCGTGTTGTTCGGAAAGGATGCATATTGAGGACGCAGATTTGCGCAGATTAATGCAGATGATCATGCATAGCAAGACCTGATGATTGCTGCAATTCTGCTTGGTTTGCACGTGTGTGCCGGCGTGTACACTTTCTTTTCAAGAAAGAAGAAAGCTGGATGGGTTGAGGGATCTCTTGCGCTCGCCTTTGTGGGGGTGGTCTTTTCCGTCGGATGGACACTAACGACGATGCTCTCGAGCCTCCTTGTAGGGCCCGAAGGATTGGCGGAGTGGTTCAATCGCGATACGGTCTCGCTGACATTGCTGACGGTGCTGGAGGGGGTGTTCTACTGGCTTTTGCTTCGGCCGCGGAAGGACACCGCTACTGAAGCGTAAAGAGGAACGTTACAACGCAGCTTTGCTCTTCCTGCGGCTGAGAGGCTCTGAGAGGCTCGAATTTCCAGAAACGCACCTCTTTCATGGCTGCTTCTTCAAGAGCAGTGTGGGCTTTTTGTGCAGGTTGGGCCAATTTAACCGATCCATCCGGAAGCACAAGGGTAAGAATCTTAATCTGTGCCTCGACATTGACGCCCGGCGGATACTTGGGGAGTTCTCCGCTGATTTTCCGTCGCGTTCCCCCCTGTATCCACTGGATTGAAAACGAAACGCCTTTGTCAACGTCCCCCCCTGCGCCCGGTGAAACGCTCACCGGACCCACCGGTGTTCCCGATACAGGGCCTGGAGGGCCTGTCTGGTCGCGCTCTCCCGTCCCTCGCCCCGTTGCGGTTTCCCGCTCGCCCACGCCTCCACGATTCACACGCTCCCTTTGAGTTCCTTCCTCTGGCCTCTCAAGCTTTTCCGAGCGAGGAATTCGTACAACATCATCCATCGGATCGATCATGTGTCTCTCAGGAAGAATCACAGGCTGTGAAGGCCTGCGCGTTTCTTCCTTAGCCGTACGTTGCACAGTAACTCGCGGCGACGCTTCAGTCGCTTCAGGGCGGTTTTCGGCTTTCACTACAGGCGCCGGCAGCGAGACCGCCGGCGTACCCCAAATGACCTCGATGAAATCCTGATTCTCAACAATCTCGGGTACATTAATAAATACGAGCAAAATGAGAAGGATAGCATGAACCGCAAGCGATGTCACCCATCCGGTCCGTGTTTCAGTGGAGAGGTTCATCAGACACCTGGCTGCGTCGCGATCAGGAGTCGCTGAGCCCCGACTCCCTTGGCGATATCCATCACCTGCACCGCGCTCTGCAGGCTCACAGATTGATCGGCCTTGATGATGACCATTTTGTCCGGATCCCTCGTAACCAACGGCGCAAGCCGCGCACCAAGCGCATCCGCGCTGATTTGTTCTGCGTTCAGATAGATTCGTCCATCCGCTGTCACAGTAATCACAATCTGACTCTGAGACTGTTGCTCAGCGGTTGCCGATTTCGGGAGCTGTACTTTGATGCCCGTTTGAAGAACAAACGACGACGAGAGCAGAAAAAAGATCAAAAGGAGGAAGACAATATCCGTCAGCGACGAATAGGAGAAGACCGACAGGGGCTTATGTTGTATAGAGAACTTCATCGATCGGGTTTCCGCTGGAAGTATTCGTCCGACGGCGCGCTGCTCTTCCGCCGCGGCGCTTCCTTCTCCGGCTCAGTGTCGAGCTGACCTGAGACCACGAGATCAAGGAATTCCTCGGACCCGTTTTCCATTTCGTATACAAACCGGCCCACGCGGTTCACGAAGTAGTTGTAGAAACCATAGGCAACAATGCCTACAAGGAGACCGAACGCAGTCGTCAGCAGCGCTTCCCAGATGCCACCTGCAAGATCGCCCGGATTCACCGCGCCGCCGCGCTCCTGGATGGTGCGGAACGCGCCAATCATGCCCGTGACGGTACCGAGAAATCCAAGCAGAGGGGCAATCCCCGCGATGGAGGCAAGGATTCCAAGCCTGTGTTCGAGCTTAAACGTCTCTTCCTTCCCGGCATTCTCAATTGCTTCACGGATTCGATCGTGGCCCTCGGGAAATTTCGTGAGCCCTTTCCTGAGAATATTCGCCAGGGGGGCGCTACTGCGCGAGCAGAAGTTGATCCCTTCCATGATGTTGCCCCGCTGGAGGACGCTGCGCAGTTTGAGCATGAACTGGCCCGCATCGATTGCCGATTTCCTCAGGATTAGAAAACGCTCGACAACAATCACAAGGGCGATGATAGAACAAAAAAGGATGGGATACATGAGAATCCCACCCTTAAGAAACAAATCAAGGAGGTTGGCCGTCTCGTTATTGGTCATCGTTGTCAGTTCGCGCGGACTTTATCGATCCAGTGATTTCGCTTGATCTCAAAGGCAAAACTTTCCACGGCCGACTTCGCCTCTTTCATCGAGCCATAGCGTCCGATACGCACGGCGTACCAGCTGCCATCTTTCACCGTTCGCTGCTCCACGTACGCCGGGTATCCCGCCTGTTCAAGTCGCCGAACATACTTTTGTGCAGTGTCCGGATTTCTCCACGCCGACACCTGGATCGTGTAGTTTCCCTTCATTCCTGCCAGGGCAGTTGCAACTGATACGGAAGGCTTTGCGGTCTTCGACGTGACCCCTTTTCCGCTCCCCGCAACAAGGGACGATTCATATTGAGGCTCCGTCAGCGGCGGCGTCTCCACGAAGGATACACCCGCAGTGTCCTCCATAGCCATCGTGTCCGCTTCTGCGTACTCCATCTCCTGAGCCGGCTCCTCAATCTGCGTGATCACGGGTGGTTGTTTTTTCCCCCAAAGTTTGACGATACCGAACTTGTTCAGCGCAAACACGCCGCCGCCGAGGACAACGACAACGATAAGAATAAGCAATACCTTCGAACCACCGCCTCCGCCACGTCGCTTGGGCGAGGCTGGAACGGGCTGCATTCCTCCCTCTTCCCCGCCTTCCTCTTCAATAAGGTTGACATTAGGCATAACGGTTCCTCCTAGATGATGACGGTTTCAGAGTCCCGGGCACTCACCAGCGGTATGAAAATCCCAGATCAATCCGCAATGGCTCCACGTCGTATCCCCGCCAGAGTTGATCACTTCTGTCGAGCACATTCTCGAGATTCAGGAATACCTTCAGTCGAGGTATCCCCCCATACTCCATTCTCACCCCGCTCCAGAGCCCTCCGGGGGCGGTCAACGGCCCCACGCGTGACGCCCTTCGCTCCGTGAACGCATTCACACTCACGGTGACCTTAAAAGCAGCGAATGTCCGCCGGTAGAGCGCCGAAAATTCAAACCCGGGAAGGTAGGGTACCCGAGCGCTCGTCACGTCGTTTCTGCTTGACCTCGCGGTCACAGCCACCGCAAAATAATCAATTGGGGTGATGTTTGCAACTGCGTCCATCCGCGCGGAGAGAATCGAGGTCGTCCCGCCATATCGAAAGGTACCGATGCCG
>JACQPU010000146.1 GCA_016207365.1 Ignavibacteriales bacterium
AGGCCTCGCGGTAGTTGACAGCGGTCCAGAATGAATACACCTTGGCAATGGCGTAGGGACTCTGGGGCTGAAACGGAGTGGATTCGTTCTGCGGTGGGGGGGCCGCACCAAACATTTCAGACGATGAAGCCTGGTAAAACCGGGTTTTGATGCCGCTGCGGCGGATTGCCTCCAGAAGCCGAATGGTTCCCAATCCTGTAACATTCCCGGTGTATTCCGGCAAATCGAATGAGACTCGGACATGACTTTGAGCCCCAAGGTGATAAACCTCCTCGGGTTTCAGATTGAACACCATGTCGGTGAGGAGGCCGGGGTCGGAAAGGTCCCCATAATGAAGAAAGAGTCGGGCCTTGGGGTCGTGCGGATCGGCATAAATGTGGTCGATCCGATGGGTGTTGAACGTACTGGCCCGACGGATCAGGCCATGAACCTCATACCCTTTCGAAAGGAGCAATTCGGCAAGGTACGAACCATCCTGCCCCGTGATTCCCGTAATAAGAGCGCGTTTCATTGATGTGTGAGTACTGTAAGGTGACCTGATAATAAAGAATAAAATGGAGAGATGGAAGCTTCCTAGCCCGGCTTCCGTGCGAGCACGAGCAAACCGGCGCCCGTTTTGTTGTCCATGGAGAAGTCGACAGCCATCATAGCGAGGACAAAGGGAAGAACAATGGCATAGTAGAAAGGAAGAGAGAGGAACCATACCTTGCTGTGATTGAGCAGGAGCATTGGTGCTTTGATTCCTACGCGCCACGCCCTCATACCCCACGCTCCATAGCTAAATCTGACCAGTTCAATTGCAAGACCCGCTGAACGGAGTTTTTCCGTAATTTCGTCTTTGCTGTACCCTGTCCGGGCATGTTCATCAATGAATCCACCCTCTCCCGTGCTTTCGGTGTCAGACCCACCCATATCGGAAGGGGTATTGATGAGGAAGAATCCCCGCGGGCGAAGTGCACGAGCAAGATTTCTGAACACGGACACATCGTCCCGAATATGTTCCATGACATCAACAGAGAGAATAAGGTCGAATTCGTTCGTGTGAATCGGGTCAAGCAGGTTTTCGACACGAAACTCCACGTTTGAGTATCCGAGGGTTCGAAAGAAGTCTGTGCAGTCGCGAATCTGCTCATCTTTCACATCAACGGCGAGGATTGATGATAAAGGGAAGCGGCGTATACAATAATAAGTGTATTGACCAAATCCCGATCCGGCATCGAACATGGTACGGATGGGGTAACGGGCGAAAAGGGACCTCAACTCGCGCTTGACGTACCATTCCCTCAGAAACATCATGCCAAGGGTTGCATAAAGCAGTTTGCGGAGCAACGGGCGCGAACGAACTGTGGTTCCGATGATATTTTTGACGGGATCGTACTTCAAGGAGCGCACAGTTCTTCGATGGCTTCCACCATTGCATCCCAGGAAAATCTTCGCTTTACCTTCCGGACGTTCCGGACAAACTCCGGTTCTTTCTTCTTCTTATAGAACTCCAGCACGGCATCGGCAAGCCGGTTCGGATTTTCGGGGGGTACGACGTAGCCGGTCGATCCGTGTTCCACCGCTTCAGCCAGTCCTCCCACGTCAGTAGTGATAACCGGCTTGTCGAATTGGTAAGCGATCTGCACAATGCCGCTTTGTGTTGCCGACCGGTAGGGCAGCACAACCGCATCGCAGGCGCAGAAATACAATCCCACCTGATCAGCCGGGATATAGTCAGGTACGATCGTCACAGAATGCTCACATCCGCTGCGACGGAGCTGCTCTTTGTATCGGTCCTCATCCTCGTAGAACTCACCAACTACAAGAAGCCGTAGATTGAGGGATTGCAGGATGATGGGGAGAGCTTCGAGGAGCACATCCAAACCTTTATATTTTCGTACCAGGCCAAAGAACAATAGTACCTGTGAGTCTGTTATTCCCAACCGTTTTCGGGCAACGGTCTTACTCATTGATCCTGTAAACAGCTCGTAGAGAGGATGGGCAACAAGGCGGTACTGTGCGCCGGGTTGGAGCCGGAGGAGCTCGTTTCTGACTGTACCGGAAAGAACGATGAAACTGTGGACAGACCGAAAGGCAAGACGGGTAAGCAGACGACTGCCGGGAAACGGTTCATGAGGAAGGATATTGTCGCAAATAAACAGGATCCGGGAATTTGTGTTGAGACGGATTATGGAGACGATGGTTGCATAGCAAAGGGCAAAAAAAGGGTGCCAGTACTTGAAAATCGCGACCTCCGGTTTTGCGAAGGTAATTCTGCGAGCGGCGCGGATCCAGCTAAAAGGATTCAATGAATCAATCAGTGGCTCAGCTGTAACTGCCGCAGGGTTCAGTCCAGTTTCTTTTTGCGACGTTCCCGGGAACAGCAGCTCAGGATAGAGCCGCGAGAAGGTGATGATGCGGACGTTGTGCTGTTTTGCGAGATGACGATACAGGAGGGCTGTCGAGTGGGCAATTCCGCCCCGCCAGGGGTACGCAGGTCCGACGAGAACAATATTCATGCACGGTTTGCCAATCCGGGTGAGCGGGATGAGTGGGAGGGAAATTCTATTTCAGATATTCCCTAATGGAATAGTGTTGTGTATCGCGCTCCTGCCGGGTGATCATTTCACCCAAAAGGCCGATGGAAATAAACTGGACGCCGATGATAATAAAAAGGAATCCCACGAGAAAAAGCGGTCGGTTACTGAGGGAAGTCCGGCCGAGGAGCCATTCGATGGAAAGCGTGATATCGATTGCGGCACCAATCAGGAATGAAATGATTCCCCAGACGCCGAACAAATGAAGCGGCCGTCGGATGTACCGTGTAGTGAAAAGAATGGTCATGAGGTCGAGAAATCCCCTGAGAAACCTGCTGATACCGAACTTCGTCCGTCCGTACTTTCTGGGATGGTGCTGCACGACCTTCTCCCCGACTCGGTAGCCGGCCCAATGGGCCAGGACAGGAATATACCGATGGAGCTCGCCGTAAACATTGATTTCCTTGACAACCTCCCTCCGGTACGCTTTCAGGCCACAATTGAAATCGTGGATAGGGATGCCGGTCAGCTTTGCGGTCACAAAATTGAAGAATCGTGAGGGAATGGTTTTGGAAATCGGATCGTACCTCTTGCGTTTCCAACCGGAGATGAGATCATAGGAGTCGTTCAACGCCTGTAAAAGGCCCGGAATTTCCGCTGGGTCGTCCTGAAGATCTGCATCGAGGGTTATGACAAACTCTCCCGCGGCTTCTGCAAACCCAATAGATAATGCGGCCGATTTGCCGAAGTTTCTTCTGAACCTGATGACTTTGATATTCTTGTGTCGCCGATGGAGGTCTTCGAGTACGCGGAACGATCCATCGGTGCTCCCGTCGTCAACGAGAATCAATTCAAACGGTTCCCCCATCTGTTTGAATACCTGCTGGAGTGACTCAAAGAGTTCGGGAACGGATTCTTCCTCGTTATAGAGCGGAACGACTACGGAAATACGCGGCAATGCTCCCCGTGTACGGGTTGTGCGGGATTTTAAGTGTTGTGAGATGGCTGCGGGCATGGCATGGGAGAGCACTTCGTGCGAAAAAGTAATGCAAAAACGACCGAAATGCAAGGAGTTTGAAAGAACGAATAAACGAAAGAACGAAACAACGAATCAACGAGTCAACGAAACAACGGAAGAACGGATCGACGAACCAACGAGACTCCGCCGAAGGCGGATCAGCCTTTGGCTGAAACGAATCAACGAACGAGGATATGGAAAGACGAATCAAAAGGGTAACATGAGCACAACGAATCACCGCGGCAATGGTGAATTGTCAACTTCGTACAAAACAGCGGGTGGCGAGGTCGTATATACGATGGGGCGGAGTTGTGGGGGGGCAAGGCGCGGATCCAGGAGAAATCGGAATTGTGGTCGCATGGCAGCTTCAATGAGGCCGAAGTAGAGAAAACGCGCATTCAGCCTGTGCGCCTCCCGCAACAAGTCATCCATCGTTTCTACGTAAGGAAATCCTTTCATCTCCAAGCCGAGGTAATACGCCGGGTGAGGTTTTCGCGTGATCACGATATCTTCCCGCGCATGTGGAACGTTTCGCTTGAACCAATCCGCGATTACCAGCACCTCTTTTGGTCCAGAATCGATATTCCGCCTGTTGAATTCATAGGATTGTGCAAAAGTCCAGATGGTGACGACAAGCAAGAGGAGAACGCGAACCGGTACCCGCGTTCGGAGGGAAAGATTGTGAATGGCTTTCGAGGACAAGAGATGCATGGCGAGAAGGACGTATGCTGTCAGGAGGAACAGGGAAAACCGCTCGCTGTAAAAAACGATGAGAAGCAATCCGAAGAACACCAGCGAGTACAGGAGAAACCCGGCGGTAGTTCTGGTTACGCGCTCTTTGTACAAAAGGAGCATGCCGCCCACGGCGAAGACACCCGTGTGCCAGCCAAGGAGAACCGACATATCGTTAAGAAAATGATCAACGGTATTTATGGAAACGGTTTTCAGGAACAGGCCTGTATCGGCGAGAATAACTTGCGCGAGAGATGTGTACTGTTCAGCTGCCTGGCTCCAGTACTCATCCCACCCAACTCGTCCCTTTGCAAACATTTCGTAAGCGATATTCAGATAGTTTTTGTTATAAAAAAAAGATCCTTTTTCGGAAAGACAGTACAGTCCCCACGGGAGGATGGTCAGAAAAAACACCACAACATAACCCGCTGCTTTCCATCCGCGTGTTTTGAGCGGTTCACGATCCGGATTTCCAACCAACAGTACAAGCGGTACCGCGAAGACCGCAAAGATGCCATTGTATCTTGTCAAATATGCCACACCGGCGAGGACGGCGGAGATGATCAGGTGATGGGTTGAGCGCGTGGTGCCGAAGAGGAGTAATGCGGAGCCGGCGACCAATGCGAAAAACATCATGTCCGTTCCCGCGCTGTACGAATACTGGACGAAGACCGGATTCACAGCGATGAGTACGACTCCCCAAAACGCGGCGTCGGGAGAGAAGAGTTTGCGGAACAGATGGTGTACGATGACCAGGACGGCCGCTCCGGCTATCACCGCCAGGATCACGCCTGTTCGAAAAAGGTCTCCAAACACGAAACTCGCAGCCGCAAGAAGTGCGGGATACGCGGGCCCCCGAAACTCCTCGATCAGGATAGACCCTCTAAGGATGGCCTCGGCCCCGGGAACAAATGTCCAGAAAAAATCGGTTTCGATTCCGTAATCTCCCACCGTGTGGTAGGCGAGTGCGGCGGAGAGGAGGATGACGCCATAGAGTCCACCAATCCAAAGTCCGAGGCGCGGATGATGGAGGATTGTCGAGAAGAAAGCCGCTGGAGCCCGTGTCTTGTGGCGCTGCTGTTCCTTTGACATAAGAGAGCGAAGGCGAAACGCAGCAAAGTATTTTGAAATCGCTCCAGATGCAACCGTCGCGCAAAAGGAAGAGCGGTTCGTTGACTCTCCTGACCTTGTTGGTTATATTGCGAGCCATTTCGCGACCATTGGAATGGTTGTTCCCAGAAAATCGCTCGGGCAGAACTTCCTCCGTGATGAGAACGTCGCGCGGAATATCGTCGGAACGGTTAATCCCGGAAAAGAGGATGTGGTTCTGGAAATCGGTCCGGGTACCGGCGTGCTCACCGCGCATCTTGTACCGGCAGCCGGGCGCTACATTGGCGTTGAAATCGATCGCCGGTCGCTTGACCTCCTTCGCATGCGCTTTCCGGAAGCGGAATTTGTCGAAGGGGACATCCTCGCAATTCGTTTAAGCGATCTCCGCATCCCGGTCGGTTCGAGGCTTCGGATTGTCGGAAATATCCCATATTACATTACGAGTGAAATTCTCTTCTGGGTCCTCGATCAGCGGATGTTCATTGGTGATGCAACGCTGATGATGCAATGGGAGGTAGCGAAACGCCTCACTGCCCAGCCCCGAAGCAAGGACTACGGCATTCTCTCCGTTGTTGTTCAAATGTATATGATCCCTGAAGTCAAGTTCAGAGTGTCTGCGAACTCGTTTTACCCCAAGCCTGCGGTGGATTCCGCCGTGGTTCATCTGGGAGAAAGACCCGAAGTTCCCCCGCACCCGGAAACGGCCTTCCGGACCGTTGTCCGCGGGACTTTTGGGAAGCGCCGCAAGACATTGCTGAACAGTCTAAGGTATCTTGGTTATTCTGAGCAGGCGCTCAGGGCAATGCGGTTTGATCTTGGTCGCAGGCCCGAGGAGCTCACTGGCGAAGAGTTTCTGGAGCTGACCCGTGAGCTGGAGCGATGTTCACCAAGAATGCCTATTTCAAGGACATGACGTGAATACCCGCGCCAAGAGCTTGCGGAGGGTTTGTTACCGTTTCACGTTTAACTAAGTTAACCTTTCCAAAGTTTAACCTTGAAAAGGTTACAAATGTTGTGCCACACTCTCTGAGCCATGACTGACCGCACAACTGAGGGCACCCCGTTTGAAGAGGAGCGGCGTGAGCTGATCGAGGTTGACGACGAGCTCATGCAGGATATCGAGGACATCGTCCGCACCCGGTCGGATTTCCTCCTCTTGAATATCCTGCAGGATATTTATCCGGCCGATATAGCGCACATCACGAACCGCCTCGACAACGAGGAGGCGGAGTATGTGTTTGGGCTCCTGACAATCCCTGTCGCAAGCGAGGTGCTGCTCGAGCTGGATGAGCATCACCGCGAATACCTGCTGAAAACACTTCCGCAGGAAAAATTGACAGAACTTGTCGACGCGATGGATTCCGATGATGCGGCGGATATCGTCGGAGCGCTCTCGCGTGAACGTGCGGAAAGCGTTCTCGGCACGATGGACGTCGAAGACTCTTCGCACGTCGAGGAACTTCTCCGCTACGATGAGTCCACGGCCGGCGGTATCATGGCCAAAGAGGTGGCCGTCGTGGAGCCGGATGATACCGTGAAAAAAGCGATCAGAGTCGTTCGGCGGATGGCAAAGGAGCACAAGAACATTTACAACGTCTACGTGACGGACGAAAACGGCTTTCTCGTTGGAGCAGTTCCCATTCAAAGCCTTCTGCTCTACGCGCCTAACAAGCGCATACGCAAAATCATGAAAAGCGACGTTGTGAGCGCCACGACTGACGTGGATCAGGAGGAAGTGGCCCAGATCTTCAAGAAATATGACATCATCTCCCTTCCTGTCACCGACACGGCGGGCAAACTGCTGGGAAGGATCACCGTTGATGACATCGTTGACGTTCTGGAAGAGGAGCATGTGGAGGATGTCGCGAGGATGGTGGGTTCCGATGCGGATGAGATGGCGCGTCGGTCTCCTGCCCAAATCGCCTGGCTCCGGCTTCCGTGGGTACTTTTGACGCTCGGCCTTGAAATGGTTGCGGCCTATGTGGTTCACCGTTTCGATGAGACGCTCTCCCAGGTCATCCTGCTCGCGTCATTTATGCCGATCATCTCGGCGCTATCGGGCAATACCGGCTTGCAGTCGGCCGCCGTGGTTGTGCGCGGCCTTGCGACTGGTCATGTTGATCTCAAACGATGGTGGAATCCCGTGAGCCGTCAAGTGCAAACCACAATGATTATTGGAAGCGCTTGCGGAGCGCTCCTGGGAACAGTAGGCGCAATGTGGCACGGAACCACTGCATTCGGCTTTGTTGTCGGCGTTTCCATGTTCCTTTCTATCAATGTATCTGGCATTGTGGGTACAATTACGCCGATGATCTCCAAGTCCTTTGGATTTGATCCGGCTATCACTGCCGGACCGTTTGAAACGGCCTTCCAGGATGTGGTGGGGATATCCATCTTCCTTTCGATCGCCACTTTGCTTATTCAGTTCCTTTGACCCGATGACCGTGAAACGATTCCTTGCCGCCTTCTCACCGGCGGATGTGGTCACAATCGGATTCCTCCTTTTCCTTATCCTCCTCAACCTTGTGTTTCATGCACGCGTCGAGATGTGGCTCGAATTGACCGCGGTCAATGTCGTCGTCATTATCGGGATAGTGCTTCTCGCCCAGGCTGCGAACCGAAAGCAAACGCCTCTCCTCACAGGGGTGCATCGTTGGTACCTCTATCCGGCCGTACTGCTGATCTTCAAAGAACTCTATTTCATAATCCGTCCCATCCATCCTGTCGATTACGACGATCTGCTGATTCAGATTGATCGATGGGTGTTTGGAACTGATCCGACGGTGTGGCTTGCGCAGTTTGCGCATCCCGTTTTGACAGAAATCTTGCAGATTGCCTACTGGTCCTATTATCTCCTCTTCATAATTCTCGGCGTGGAAATTTACCGGCGGCACACGCTGAAGTCTTTTGACAAGGCGGGATTTCTCATTGTCTATGGATTCTATCTTTCGTATCTCGGCTATTTTTTTCTGCCAGCCGTCGGTCCGCGGTTCACGCTGCATGATTTTTCCCTGATGGATCAGGAACTCCCTGGCCTTCTCCTCGCGGTTCCCCTTCGCGATTTCATTAATGCAGCGGAATCGATTCCAGCGGGCAATGAAAATCCTGTCGATTATGTACAACGCGACGTGTTTCCCAGCGGACATACCCAGTTGTCCCTCATCGTCGTTTATCTTGCATTCCATTTCCGGCTCCACTCGCGATGGATCCTCACAGTGCTTACCGGTCTCCTGATTGTTGGTACGGTGTATCTCCGCTACCACTATTTTGTCGACCTGATCGCAGGCGCGCTCCTTTTCGCTTTCACCGTGTGGAGTGGAAGGCATCTGGAATTATGGTGGAATGATTTGAGGTACTCCTGGAGAAGTGATGACGGTTTACTTGAAACTCGTCCGGAAATACGATAAGTTGACTATGCTTTAGGACAAATAACCATGACACAGGAACAAATTCTCCGCGAGCTGGAAGCACTTGCAGGAAACAGCGGCATCGCGCTCCGCTACGAAAAAGGAGACTTTGAAGGGGGGTACTGCATCCTGAAGGATGAGCGGATGATTGTGATCAATAAGAAGCTCGCCCCGCAGCGCAGGGCCTCGATTCTCGCGCAAGGGTTGGCCGAGATCGGCATCGATGAGCTCTACCTGAAACCGGCCCTTCGGGAGTTCATTGAGGACGAGCTGGCAAAAGCCGCAAGGTCCTGATTCATGAAGCGAATCCAGGCCCTCATTCCCTTCGCAGTCTTCCTGCTGGCGTCCATTTACGGTTGAATAGTTAATTGGTTAAATGAAGAATGAACCATATGCGCATACTCATTCTCAACGGACCAAACCTCGGGATGCTCGGGCAACGTGAACCTGAGCTCTACGGGACAGAAACGCTTGCCGACCTTGAGTCGCGACTGAGAAAGAAGTTCCCGAAGGTGCAGTTCACGTTTTTTCAATCGAACCACGAGGGTGTTCTGGTGGATGAACTGAACAAGGCCGCCTCGGGCGCGATTGACGGTGTGGTGCTGAATCCCGGCGCATACGCGCACTCGTCGTACGCGATTCGCGATGCTGTTGCCGCGCTGAAGATCCCTGTTGTCGAGGTGCATATTACCAATGTTCATGCGCGTGAGGAGTTCAGACGGAGATCGTTGATTGCGCCGGTCTGTCGCGGTGTGGTGACGGGATTAGGCAGGCGTGGTTACGATCTCGCAATCCAGTTTCTCATTGATGAAACCGTATGATCAGGGCTGTGGTTTTTGATCTCGATAATACACTCGTCGATTTCATGGGCATGAAGCGCCAGGCCATCGACGCCGCCATTCACGCGATGCAGGATGCCGGGCTGAAACTTCCTGCGGAGAAAATCCGCGCAAGGATTGATGAAATCTACAAGCTCAAGGGGATCGAGTTTCAAAACGTGTTTGATCAGCTGCTGTACGATGAGTTCAGTAAGATCGATTACAAAATTCTTTCCTCGGGCATTATCGCGTATCGCCGTGCGCGGGAAGCAGCCCTTGTTCCATATCCGCATGTGTACATGACGCTTATGGAACTTATGAAAATGCAACTTCGGCTCGGGGTTGTGTCCGATGCGCCGGTGAAAGAAGCATGGCTTCGACTCAGCTATCTGAATTTCCATCACATTTTTGACGCGGTGGTTACCTTTGACGATACGGGGGAGCGAAAGCCGGCTCCAGGTCCATTCCGCAAAGTGCTGGAGAAGCTCAGCGTCAAGCCTGTCGAAGCGCTGATGATCGGGGATTGGGCCGAGAGGGACGTGGTGGGGGCGAAACAGGTGGGTATGAAAACCGTCTTTGCGCGTTACGGTGATACGTTTGGAACAGTGCATTCTCATGCGGACTATGACATTAACGATATCTCCGAGCTGATTAACATAGTCAGGCGTGAGAATGGGAAAGAGTCATGAGCACGGTTCGAGGAATCGGCGTGGATGTTGTGGACGTGGAGCGTATGAAAAAGATGCTTCGCGAGCAGGGAGATGCGTTTACCGCAAGGGTCTTTACGGAGGCAGAGATTGCCTATTGCCGATCCAAAAAGAATCCCCATGAACATTTTGCAGCCAGGTTTGCGGCCAAGGAAGCTGTGAGTAAGGCTCTCCAGACAGGGTGGACAGGGGAGTTCCGTTGGAAGGATGTGGAAGTGATGAATGAGCCCTCGGGAGCGCCGAAGATTGCGCTCTATGGCCAGTTGGCGAAACTTCTAGAAGGCAACATGATCCATCTCTCGCTGTCCCACACCGAAAATACCGTTGTTGCCTTCGCCCTGATTGAAGCCTGACGCCGGCGCGTTGCAACTCACAGGGTAATTGGGTACCTTACAAGCGACCAATGAATAATCATTGTCAATTGGCGACATTGACAATCTCATGAAACATATCGGAATAAAAAAACTCTACTACTCGATCAGTGAGGTCAGCAAAATCACCGGCTTGGAGCAATATGTCCTGCGGTACTGGGAATCCGAGTTTCCCCAGCTCAAGCCCCAGAAAAACCGGGCGGGGAACCGTATTTACACGAACAAGGACATCAAGCTGATTCTCCATGTCAAACAGTTGCTGAGGGACGAGAAGTATACGATCGAGGGAGCGAAGAAGGTCCTGGAAGACTACGTACCGGAATCCGAGGCAGGTGAACAATTGGAGCTCCTCAGCGTTCCCCTGAAAAAGAAGATCAAAGATGAAGAGATCAGAGCGGAAGTAGCGGAAGTCAAGGATTTTCTCGAGGAACTGCTGAAGAAAATTAACGCGAATTCCTGAAGCCGTCCTCCCGGACCACCAATCGGATCCCAGCGATCCCGTCCCCTCGTTTACGCCGATACTGCTGTCATGATGTCTTCCAACGGAACCCGCCTCCGGCGTTTCTCCGGCCGGCTGAAACACCTCGCCCTTGCTGCGATTATTCTTGTTCCGTCCACGCATTCTCAGACTCTCTCGCTTTCCCCCCTCATTGACACTCTGAACGCGCAGCTCCTCCGCATGCCGGGCGATGCATTCCTCCGCCAAAAACTGATTGACGCGTACACTCTTGCCTTTGAGCCGGAACTTGCACTTCTCGAGATTCTCAGCGTCACCTCAGGACGCGTCGATGCGGGGATTCGTGGAAGAGCGCAGTTCAGCCTTGAACAACTTGATCCGGCTACACGCTCGCTTCGTCAGGCTTATCTCGAATCGCCATCCGATGAAACACTCACGCTTCTCGGCGTCCTCGCCTATGCCAGTGGAAACCCGCGCTTCGGAGCACTGGAACTCCAGCGGCTGAAAGGCCGAAGTCCCTCGCTTTCCGTGGACCTCCTGAATCTCTACGAACGATTTTATCTCCATGGACGAACGGCAATTGCTTCTGCAGCCCAGCGGGCGCTTCAGGATGTCGACCCTGTCGCGTTTGAAACGTATTTTCCGCGGCCGCAAATCTCTATTCTCTCTCCGCAAAGCGGAATTGCCACGGAAACAAAACTGATATCTGTTATCTGGGAAGTACGGCATTCACGTCCGCTTAAACGCGTCCTGGCAGGGAACGAGGCTGTTTATGAACGGCCTCCGGACGCAGGGGATCCTCAGAAGGAACATGTTCAACGGAGCTTCACACGACTTGTTTCGGTGAAGGAAGGCAGAAACCCGATAGTGATTCAGGTGGAGGATGTTTTCGGAAACCGATCTGTGGATACGGTGTTTATTCACGGTTTGACCTTCGACCGGCGTGAGTCATGGAAGTCACCGTTTGCGGATTCCCTGCAGGCATCAATTGACTTTCTCAGAACCTATGTTCCAGACAGTGTCTTCGCGTCTTCTCCGGTTCAGGGGAAACGGGCAATGATTGTTGCGGGGCCTGTCGGGCGTGATTTCGACCGGCTGTTCCATCGGGCCCTTTTTGTTCACGAACTGTTAACCAATCCTTTTACCGGCGAGATTGCTACCGATAATGCGAAACTGCTCGCAGACGACCGCGTGACATGGGAGACTATTGGCGTTGTCGCGGAAAACTGGCTTCTCAAAAGCGCCACGTTTCAGAGTGTCACAATCCTTTACATGGCAGGTGAATGGCGAATCACGGACGACGCCTGGAATCTCCTGGATCGGCATGGCGCCGTCGTTGATATGAGGCCGTGGCTCCGCCAGCTTCGTTCGCTTGCGACGGCGGGGTTTGTCCTTCTGTTCGACGGATCCATCGATCACCGGCAGACCCTCGAAGATGGATTACGGGAGCTCCTGGCTGGATCCACTGCGCCAATCAGTGCTGTGATTCTTCCCCCCGTTGAAGTATGGGAGGAGAC
>JACQPU010000147.1 GCA_016207365.1 Ignavibacteriales bacterium
ACCTGGGGGTCATGCAACGAGTGGTTCAAGGAATGGCGTGGGTTATGGCAAGGCTGATGGGAACCAGCGGTGCGGAATCGTTGTCCAACACCGCCAATATCTTTGTCGGTCAGACAGAGGCTCCCCTCATGATCCGGCCATTCATTGGTGGGATGACGATGTCCGAGTTACTCACAATTATGACTGGCGGAATGGCGACAATCGCCGGGGGCGTGATGGCTGCTTACGTCCAGATGTTGGGCTATTCATTCGCACAGACGCACAACATAGCGATCACTGAGGCGCAGGTGCTCTTTGCCGCCCAGCTTCTGGGAGCAAGCATCATGGCCGCACCGGCCTCATTGCTCATTTCGAAGATTATCTACCCGGAAACAGAGGAGCCGCTCACGAAGGGTTCCGTCAAGATGAAAGTGGAAAAGAACGCGGCCAACGTCATCGAGGCCGCTGCATCAGGCGCGGCAGATGGCCTACAACTTGCTCTTAACGTTGGGGCTATGTTATTGGCCTTTATAGCTTTAATTGCATTAATTAATTATTTACTTGAGGGTCTCGGTGGTGTACTCGGAGTCAATGAAATACTCCTGCAGCAATTTGGAAAACCCCTCAATCTTCAGCTGCTCCTCGGTTTAGTCCTCCAAGTGCTTGCATATGCGATTGGCGTGCCGTCCGCGGAGGCAGTGAACTTCGGAGCACTGATCGGCACGAAAGTCGTTCTCAATGAGTTTGTGGCATACCTTGACATGTCCACGATGATCGCTGAGGGCAAACTCGCCACCGAGAAGGCCATTGCCATGGGGACATTTGCGCTTTGTGGGTTTGCCAATTTCTCCTCCATCGCCATTCAGATCGGCGGCCTAAGCCCCCTTGCCCCACACCGGCGAAAGGATCTTGCCTCACTGGGCCTAAGAGCAGTCCTCGGCGGAACGCTCTCGACACTCCTGACCGCCACCATTGCGGGTATTCTCATTGGAGGCTGATATCAATCCGGTTATCGGTGATACGGTGCGCGAGGCGACAGATTTTGTCCTCTCCCGATTGACCCAACGTCCCTCAATCGCCATCATCCTCGGTTCCGGACTCGGCGAGTTTGCCGAACATCTTCAGAACCAGATCACCATCAGCGCCTCAGAAGTTCCACACTTTCCGCCCTCCCGCGTCGAAGGACACGCCGGCAGGATTGTGACAGGTAATGTTAAGGATGGAGACGTCATTTCCGACTTTATCCTCGTGTTTCAGGGACGCCCTCATTATTATGAATCAGGAAATCTCGAGGCTGTCCTCTTCCCTACCCGCCTTGCCCTTGCTCTCGGGATTTCAACGTTTCTGGTTACAAACGCTGCCGGTGGGATCAACCGCTCTT
The DNA here is from genome assembly GCA_016207365.1 of Ignavibacteriales bacterium. Taxonomy (GTDB): domain Bacteria; phylum Bacteroidota; class Ignavibacteria; order UBA10030; family UBA10030; genus JACQPU01. The sequence goes on from JACQPU010000147.1 coordinate 1,361, forward strand.
TTCAACCGGGTGATCTCATGCTCATCAGGGATACTCTCAATTTTTCCTTTCTTCATGCTCCGACCGGAACGGGCACGTTTCCGCATTTCGCGCCTCCGGCGGTTCTCGATTCCCGCCTGCGGCATATCCTGGTTCAAAATGCTGAGAAGATCGGAATTACACTCCGGGAAGGTGTTTACTGCTGGTTGAAGGGGCCGAGCTATGAAACGGCTGCGGAGATTGAAATGCTCGCCCGTCTCGGGGCAGACGCGGTCGGAATGTCGACAGTCCCCGAGCTCCTTCTGGCCGCGAGCTCGGGAATTCGGACAGCAGGGTTATCGCTTATCTCAAATCTTGCCACAGGACGCGGAACAACCACCTTGTCACACGACGAGGTTACACAAACAGGCGAACGCGTGAAGAATACGTTCCTGAAATTGCTCTCTTCCACTCTCCTCTCCCTCAAAACCCCGAGTCAGGCTTAAGCTGATAGAGCATCAGGTAGATTGCGACACCTGTCACAGATACGTACACCCATATCGGATAGGTCCAACGCGCAATCGTGGCATGCCGTTTATCATCCCGTTTCAGTCCCCGCATGAGTGTAACGATCGCCAGAGGAACAATCGCCGCAGCACATACGGAGTGTGTGCCAAGAATAACGAGATAACCCACGCGTAGCCATCCGTCTCCCCAAAATGATTGTGATCCATACAGCGAATGGTACGTCAGGTATGAAATCAAGAACAGGCATGAAACGGCAAAGGTCCCGATCATGCACTTCCGGTGCAAATCTATGCGGCCCTTCTTCATCATGCGATGACCTACAAGCAAAAGAATAGCCGCGGTCATGTTCAGAACCGCATTCAGTGCCGGTAGTGTTGTTGCAGTCATCGCGATTCTTCCAGTGGCTTGCTTGCAAGCCGTTTCTGTACGCGGATGGCAGCGACAAGAACCGTGACGACCGTAAAACCGATGAGAATCAGGAGGGATACGCCAAAACCGGGCAATTCCTGCCCTGCTCCCGGCGCCAGGCCATAAAGAGCTTTTCGCGTTGCCGCTACGCCATACATGAGGGGATTCCAACGCATGATTTCTGCCACCCATGACGCTGAACCCGTGATCGGAAACAAGGCACCCGATAGGAGCCACATCGGGACGAGCAGCAAATTCATGATGGCATGGAATCCCTGCGTTGAGTCCATAGACCAGGCAATGAGGAATCCGAGCGAGGAGAGTCCCGTGGCAACCAGGACAAGAACAAACAACGTCAGAACGATCGAGCCAATGCTGGAAGTCTGAATGACAGCCGGAGCGGCAGCGAGGAAGACCACCCCCTGAAGTGCCGCAAGAATAGTAATCCCCGCAACCTTTCCCAGGACAATACTGGATCGGTTGATTGGCGCCACAAGGACGGACTGAAGGAATCCGTCACGCCGGTCCTCAATTAAGGAAATCGATGAAAAAATGGACGCAAAGAGGACCACAAGAACGAGAGTTCCCGGATAAAAGTATTCCAGGTAGGTCATAGACTGGGGCCCGCCGGGATACTGAAATGAGCGGTTTAGCCCGGATCCGATGACAACCCAGAATAGTACCGGCGAAACAATGACGGCGAGCATCCGGCTTCGCTGACGAACAAATCGAATGAGCTCGCGTTGCACGAGGACGGTAACCGCTGTCATGCCGGACTCTCCGCCCTGCCCTCAAGGTTAGTATGGAGTCTGCGGCCGGTCTTCTGCAAGAATACGTCTTCGAGGCTTGGCTTACGGAGCGTGGCGGCCTCAATAAGCTTCGGAAAGGCGCGAACAAGTTTTGAAAGAATCAACGCACCACCGGCGGTTTCGAGCAAAAGCTCTCCATCTGCAACTGTACCTGCGATGCCTAAGCGCCGCCGGATGCCGCGACGGAGCCGCTCGAGATCCGGGGAACGGAGAGCAATAATCTCCCCCCCGACCGTGTGTTTCAACTCCGAGGGGGTGCCGTCGCAAACAATCTCTCCTTTGTCCATAATAATTACTCTGTCGCTCCGATCGGCTTCGTCCGTGAGATGAGTTGTCAGGACAACTGCCATCTTCGTGGACCGAAGGAGTCGCCTGAGAAAATGCCAGAATTCAAGCCTTGCAGCGGGGTCAAGACCTGTGGAAGGCTCGTCAAGAAGGAGGAGTCTCGGTTTGTGGAGAATCCCCTTCGCAAGTTCTGCCCGTCTCTGGAGTCCGCCGGACAGGTGTTCAACCCGCTCGTGTCTGCGGTCCCACAGGCTGAACACATTGAGCGATTCCTTAAGTCGTACTGACATTTCCGCTGTCGGCAACGCGTAGAGACGGGCCTGGAAGTGAAGGTTTTCGAAAACCGTAAGCTTGTCGTCCAACGCAGGTGATTGAAAAACAACGCCAAGGTGCCGCCTCGTCTCATAAGGATCTTTCAGCACATCCCATCGATCCAGATGCGCGGAACCTGATGCAGGAAGAGCGAGCGTCGAGAGAATCTTCAGAAGAGTGCTTTTGCCGCTTCCGTTTGGACCGAGGATTGCCAGTATCTCACCTTCCTTTGCCTCAAGTGAAATTCCGCGGAGGACGGCCCGGCCGGGATAGGCGTACGTGAGTCCGTTCACTCGAAGAACGGTAGGTGTCCGCGGTGCAAGACGATGGACAGCCCGGGGAGTGCGAGGAGCGTGTGAGCGTTGTTTCTTCACACCTTGTCGACCGTCATGAGGAAGAAAAGAGACGGGAGGTAGATGAGCGATGCAAAGAAGACGATACGTGCAGCCGAGTTGACCTTTGATGTTTGCGTGAAAGGCATGGACGTGTAGTGGCGAAACAAGACCGATAATGCAAGGAATCCACATCCCAGAACTAAGGCGCCCGCCGCATACATTGTACCAGTCACGTTAAGAAAAGTCAGGGCAAGACTTGCGGGAATAAGGGCGACACAGTGCAGCAGTGTCTGGCGGCTGGTTCGTGTTCCCGACAAATCAAGAACCGTCAGCATTCGGTACCCGGCCCGCCCATAGTCTTTTCTATACATCCAGGCAAGGGAAAAGAAGTGCGGCATCTGCCAAAAGAAGAGAATCAAGAAGAGGATCGCCGCCGTTCCCCCCAGCTCACCTCCAGCCGCGGTCCAGCCCATCACGGGCGGGAGTGCACCTGGCACAGCCCCAACGAGCGTTGCATACCACGTGTAACGTTTCAAAGGAGTATAGACCAGCACGTAAAGGATGAAGGTGACAATCCCCAGGAAACCCGTGATCATGTTCAGCATGAAGAAGAGAATCGCGAGTCCCACAATGCTTGTCGTAACGCCGAAGAGGAATGCCTGCCAGGCCTGGAGCCGCCCCGATGGCAGGGGACGCCTTTCGGTCCGCTTCATCAGCGCATCCCATGATCGCTCAGCATATTGATTAAGCGCTCCCGCTCCGCCTCCCAGCAAAAGAGTCCCCAAGCCCGTAAAAACAAAGCCGGAGACGAAAAACTCCGTTCCCGCCAGATAGTAGCCACAAAGTGCGGTAAGCACAGAAAGCCCGGTGAGTTCAGGCTTCATTAGCTCAAGATAATCGAGCACACGGATGCGCGCCGCCGAATGAGCAGTCGTAACCGTTGTCTGGCCGTTCATGCCATCGCCTCCGTGGCAACATGGCTCGGAGCGGGGCGTTTCCATCGTATCCCTGCAAGTTTTGCGACATGAAGAGTCAAAAGCACCGAGGTTACAAGCGTCAGTGCTCCGATCGCTACGTGCGCTGTGGCAACCAGGTCGTGTTTTCTCGTGAGCACAGTCAGAGCACCGACTGCACTTTGGACCAAAACGAGGACCAGGATGCCTGTCGAAAGGAGCTTCAACCGTCGATCGTCGGAAAGCCGCTTAAAGGCGATAACAGTGTACACGGCGAAGGCCACTACAGCCACGGCCCAAAACCGGTGCGCCAGGTGCACAAAAACCTGAAATGCATTGATCGGGCCATCCGCAGCAATCCGAATATCAGCATCGAGCAGAATGCGATTATAGCGCTCAATCGCACCCTGGTCTAATGCGGGAATCAGCGATCCATAGGCCAGTGGGAAATCGGGCACAGCAAGTCCCGATTGCGTGTGCCTCATGATCGCGCCTATAATCAGCTGAGCGAAAATGAACGCCGTCATCGCGAGGCCGACGAGAAAAAGCTTGTGTCCTTTCCGTTTGTCAAGCAAGAGATTATTTTCTTGCCACCACGGCGAGGTGAAAAGAGCGATGGATGTCACGAGACAAAAAAACGATTGCGCCAGGGCTGCATGGCTGACGGAAATGGGCGTCGGGAGAAGGAAGAGAACCGTGAGTCCCCCCAGAACGCCCTGGAGAATCACGGCGAGAAGAGCTATAAGGCCAAGCGTCTTAACCCAGCGTCGGGATTCGGCTTTCCAGAGCCAAATGGCAAGAACCACAATTAGAAATCCAACAAATGTTGCAATCATCCGGTGTCCATGCTCGTAGAAGATTCCTCCCACCATAGGGGGCATCACCTGTCCATACG
>JACQPU010000151.1 GCA_016207365.1 Ignavibacteriales bacterium
CCGTACGGCGCCGCAGTCACGAAATCACCATTCTTGTGATACTCAAAGAACAGGCTCCAGTTCTTTGCAGCCTCGGCATTGGTGCCCTGCGATAGAGAGTCCCAGGGGAGTATCCACGCGGCCACCGCCAAGAGAAAAAGCATTCGCTTCATGATCAAATGATCTCCTTGATGGCTGTCAGTCTTCTTCAATCGTGATGAACCAGGCCTCGCTGGCGTCTATGGACAGCGAGAGTTTGAAAAATGTCTCCTGCGAAAGGCCGAGGTTCATGGTCCCGCGCTTCCCTGCTGTGAGGCCCACGCTCATCCGCGCGTCTGGACCGATGGGAAGGGCGATGCCACCCGAAACCGCCCATGAGTCAATTCCCCGGCCGTTAATGGCAAGGTAAGACGCAGTATACGCAAATCCCGCCCTATATGCCACCCTGTCCCAGTATGTTACAGGGTTACGTTTTCCCGGAATTTCGATGCCCACGCCTGCCTTCAGGTTGTTTCTCACTTCAACAGAGGGGGGTTCGAAAAAGTTTGCAGAAGTCCAGTGCTGCACGCCGATGTCGCCCGAGACGATGATATGGGACGCATCATACGTGATCCCCAACCCCCAACCCGCCGGCAAGCGTGTTGTCCCTCGTCTTACCTGTGTTGTATCCGCGGTGTTTTCCGTTAACAGGAGTCGTTCCTCCTTCACTGAGAGGCTGGCGGGTGTGGTAAACACGATCCCCAGTGTGAGTGGGAGTGACGGATTCCCCAGGAGCGACCCGAGGCCTGTGTACGTCATCCCGAGTGTAAAACCGCTTCCTTTGTGGAACGCAGCAGTGCGCACCTCGGTGTCTGCAAACGCGACGTCGTCGAAATCCACCGCGAGGCGCCGGTGAATGGTGCCATAGTAGTACACATATTGAAGGCCAACCGCAAGATCGCGCGAAGGACGGAACGATCCTCCGATTGTAAGAGTCGAGAGCCCGCCCGTACCCGTCAGCGTCTGCTCCGCCTGTGCTCCTCCAGTCGCAGAAACTATCCGCACATCGTAATCCACAGTGCTGTACGGTGTCGCGCTGACAACAAGGGAGATCCCCGCACTATCCGCCACCGGAATGCCCATTGCCAGACTCTGAAATCGACCGGTTGCGAATCGCTGTGAACCTGCGTTATCCTCTAATGAAGAACTCCAGTATTCGAAGCCGCCTGCAAAGCGGGTCAGCGATAGTTTGGCAAGCGCGGCCGGATTTGCAAGATTAATGAATCCATCACCGGTCAGTGCATATCCCGAGATCCCCATTCCCTGCACCCGGTTGCTTCCGAAAAACAGAAGGTCCCCGACGCCAAAACGAGTGTAGACAGGTCCTCCTGCCAGCACAGGCCGGGTAAGCAACGTTGCAAGGACCGCCAGAAAGAGAATTTGCCGATTCATTGTCGCGTTGATGTGTAGAGGATCCTCAAACGAGGCTTCAACGGCTCAATTGCCGCTGTACCGTGCAGCATAAACGCTTCGATGCCGTTGCGTTCGTTGCGCGCGCGAATACCAATTTCGGGAATGCCGATGTTTTGAACCCAGTATTGAACGAATGGTGTCAGATTGAGCGTGTAAAGCTTCGCGCTCCCAGAGCCGGAAACACTGCTCAAAGCCTCAAACCGTGGGATAAAACCCAGTTCGTCCCTGAATGTTGCCATGAGAGAATCCTGCATGTTCGACGAACGATCGAACAACGACTCGTCTGCCCAGATTTCCAGAAGTGCCCGATGAATTGCGGAATACGCGGGAAGACCCGAAATGTCAAATTGCATCACTGCACGGGAGGCAGCCCCGGCGCGGACATGGAGAAGAACGCTATCCTGAAGAGCCAGTGTGTCCACTCCGCCCAGAACGAATCCATAGTTTCCGATTGCGGGTGTGAATGTAACCGTGTCCGCATCGGAAGAACCGGAAGGGATATACGTGATCACGAGCTGAGGATTGAGAAAGCCTTTGATGACACTGGAGTTGATGGGTTCGAGTACAATGCCGTAGTTCGGATTCGTTGTGTCCGACCGGAACCATGAGTTGACCAGAGCCGTGTCGAGCGCAATTGTAATATCGGCGGTGTCGCCGATGGAGCCGAAATCATGCGTGGACCTGGCAGGCTCCTCATAAAATCCCGGCTCCCGGAGATTTGTGTAGGCAAATGTTGATCTGGTCCAGGTGGCAAGGGCTTTCCGAACTGCCAGGGAAAACTGTCCGAGAGAGTCGCCGAGATGGAACGACGTCTTGAGACGAAGCTCGGCAGTTTGCACTGCGATGCTGTCGTACGCGGACCCGAAATTCGTAAAGAGAACAAGTCCCCAGGCTTCGTACGCGCCTTTTTTCCCGACGGCGATCGTTGTGCGCAAGCTGTTCACCGTGTCGGGAATAACCAGAATACTCCGACTCTGCGACGGGATGATGTCAAGGCTGTCTCCCTGCAGAAGATCGGAGCGCGGGATCAGACCCGAACCAACAGGGCCGGGCTCATTGACACATCCACCCAAGTGCAGTCCGATACCGATTCCAAGGGCAAGAAAACGAAGGAGAACGCTATGACGTTTACGAACCATGAGAGAATGACGAAATCCGCTTCTGAATGATTTTCTGAATGTGTTTCCACGCTTCGAAGAGATTTTCGGCCACGTGATCCGCCGTGCAGGAGGGTGCCTCTGTCCGCCCGTAGCCCGTGAGAACGAGTACGGTGCCGCAACGGGCATTTTTCCCCGTTTCAATATCGGAGCATTTGTCTCCCACAACGAACGAAGATGCAAGATCAATGCCGTACGTTTCGGCCGCCTGCCGCAGCATTCCTGTATTCGGTTTGCGACAATTGCAAACTTTTCTATACGGAGGGGGGCCGAATTCGGGATGGTGTGGACAATAATAGAGAGCGTCGAGCCTGGCGCCCTGGGCGGAAAGAAGTTCTTCGAGTCTTCTATGTACCGCGAGAATATCTGCCTCGGAGTGGAGGCCGCGGGCGACGCCGGCCTGGTTTGTGACTACAAACACGCGTATCCCAGCCTCGTTCGCTTCCCGAATGGCATCCGCAGAACCCGGGATCAATTCCACGCGGTCGGGATCGGAGAGGTATTCCCGCTCGACATTGATTGTCCCATCGCGGTCGAGGAATAATCCTGTTGCTCCGGGATTCACTTCAGCAGTTCTTTGTACAAGGTGCCATACTTGCGGGCCGAGTGCACCCACGAAAAATCACGGGTCATACCATTCTTTATGATCTTCTTCCATTCCTCAGCCAGCTGGAACACCTTGACGGCCCGATGAACCGCCTTCACAAGCTCGCGGGGATCGTATTTCTCGAACTTGAATCCCGTCCCTTTACCGTTGCCCGCATGATCTTCAACGGTGTCGTCAAGACCTCCTGTCGCCCTGACGATCGGCACTGTCCCATACCGCATGCTGTACATCTGATTAAGACCGCAGGGTTCGTACCGTGAAGGCATCAGGAACATGTCGCTCCCCGCTTCAATCAGGTGCGCCAGCGGTTCGTCAAATCCAAAGAATACCCCCATTCTTGAATTGTATTTTTTCTGATATGCCTCGAATTTCTTTTCCGCTTTGGGGTCGCCGGCCCCGAGGAGAACGAACTGAATGTTGAGTTTCATCAGATCGTCGAGGGCCTCGAGGACAAGATCGAATCCTTTCTGATCGACCAAACGGGATATCGCGCCGATAAGCGGGACGCGCTCGTCATACTCAAGGTTGAACCGCCGGGTCAGCGCTTTCTTGTTGTCGATCTTGGCTTCGATCGATCGAACGTCGTATTTCCTGTAGATGTGCTCGTCAGTCAGAGGATTCCATTGGTGATAGTCTATGCCGTTCAGAATCCCGTGCAAATCTTTTCTTCTCGCGGCGAGGAAGCCGTCGAGCCCGGCCCCGAGCTCGGGAGAAGTGCAGATCTCTTCCGCATATTTTTGACTTACGGTGGTAATCGCATCCGCAAATGCCAGCGCCGTCTTGAGAAAATTGAATTTGCCATACGCCTCCGCCCCCTCGGGCGAAAAGAGTTCCTGCGGAAGTCCTGATTTCTTGAATGATTCGGAAGGGAAGGATCCCTGGTAGGCCATGTTATGAATCGTAAACACCGTCTTCATGCTTTTAAAGAACGGATCCGAGGCATACAGGGTTTTCATGTATGCTGGAATGAGCGCAGTTTGCCAGTCGTTGCAATGGATGATGTCAGGTTGCCATCCAAGCCGCTTGAGTGTTTCCAGCACCCCCCGGCAAAAGAAAATAAACCTCTCATCGTTATCCTGGTAGTCTTTCTTGCCAACGGGACTCTGATAGATGCCATCGCGCCCGAAATAGCGGGCATTGTCGATGAAATAAACCTGGACCTTGTCTTTCAGATTGCTGATGAATGAGGATTTGACGTTCCCGATCTCTGAATGGTTCCCCACCGGGACGGGAATTTCTTTGAGCCTGATGATGTCGTGGAGCTTGAACTTACGCTCGCTGATGAACCGGTAGCGCGGCATAACAACGCGAACCTCATGCCCGCATTCTTTGATCGCCTTTGGCAGTGCGCTGGAAACATCGGCGAGACCCCCCGTCTTGGCAAACGGCTCAACTTCGCTGGAAACAAACAGAATATTCAGGGGTTTCGACATTCCGTTGGGGAAAAAGTGAGAAAAACAGAGAAAATTTACCATTTTTTTGGCAGAACCGCAAACGAAAACTGGCGCCACTCGGAAAGATCTAACCTGAGGCAATGTCTCTGTGCCGGTTGCAGGTTGATTCTCGTCCCGTTATGGAGTACATTCAAGAAAGAACTCAACGTCACACCACGAAAGATTCTATCGCACATTGTTAAAGGTTCGTTCCTGATCAAACGCTTCTGGTTTGTTCAGGTTGTTTTCGGGAACAGCCTTTATCATGTCGGTGGAATGCCAGAGCCGAATGAGCGGGCTTTTTCCCCTCATCGGCTTTTTTCGTTTATGCGCTTTCACGTCACGCTCATTGTTGTGCTGGTTGCGGCCGGTCACGCCTCCGCGGACCTGGAGCGTCGTTCAGAGGAACCGCGCTCAGGGTTCGAACAAACGGAGAGGGTACAGACGACGCAAACGCCTTTGAGCCAGGGGGAGTGGTTCAAGATTATAGTTCAGGAGTCGGGCATTTACAGACTTGACCGATCATTGCTCTTGACGGCGGGGATCCCGCCGGAGGCCTTTGTGAACATCGGGTCCTTCCGGATCTTCGGAAACGGTGGACAGCCGCTTCCCGAGGATATTCTGGTTCCAAGGCCTGCAGGATTGCAAGAGGTCCGCCGCATGGTCGTCGACCGCAATGGTAACGGGGCCTTTGATGCCGAGGACCTCATACTTTTTTTTGGGACGGGACCTACCCGGTGGCGTTACACCGCCGGTTCGGGATTCTCCCATGCAATCAATCCCTATTCGGATCACAACGCCTATTTTGTCACCTTTGGAGGAGCGGCCGGCCGAGCCATGGATTCTGTCGCTTCTCTGACCACTCCTTCGCCCTTTGTGCCGGGTGACGTGGGAGGGATGGAATTCGTTGAGGAAGAAAAGGTAAATCTTCTCAATTCCGGCAGGGAATGGTACGGCGAGGTGTTGAATTCCCAGGCCCCAGCTCGTACGTATTCGACGATTCTTCCGGGCATTGATGCATCGAAGCCGGTTGTGTACCGAGTCGCCGTGCTGGGGAGAACCGACAGGACCGAAGCATTTGTTGTTAGTGAAAACGGACAAACACTTGGGAATCCTATCGCGATATTCCCCGTGATTATCGGATCCCTTGAATCAAACTATGCCTACGTGGCGCCTGTGACGTCATATGTGCGGACGGGCCCGATCACTGGCGAGAGAAGTAATCTTCGGTTCGAATTCCAGACCGCGAAAGGGGAAGGCTGGGTGAACTGGTTCGAAATATTCTACAGGAGAAAACCCGAGGCGGTGAATGACGTGCTGATGTTTCCGACGCCCGATACCACCGCCGTGACAGAATTCCGGCTGTCGGGGTTCAATTCCGATCAAACGATGGTTTTTGATGTGACCCGCCATGACAGTGTCGTACGCATCGTCAATCTGCGATTCGATCAGGTGGATCCCGGGAAATGCACGTTTCAGTATAGTCACATCGCCGGGGACGTTCGAACGCTTTTGGCTGCAGGGCCATCGGCGTGGAAGATTCCCTTGTCGATCGCCAAGGTGGAGAATTCCAGTCTGCGCAGCAGCACAGGCGGAGCCGAGTTCGTCATCATCAATCCTGCGGAATTCGTGGCGGAGGCCGAACGGTTGCGCCAATACAGAATCCAGCGTGATTCCATCATGACCACGGTTGTGAGCGTGGAGTCGATCATGAACGAGTTCGGCGGTGGGCTGACGGATCCAATTGCCATCAGGGACTTTCTGGCTCACGCCCGCGCAACGTGGACGGTTGCGCCGAAATATGTTTTGCTGTTTGGGGACGGCCATTATGACTACCGCGGACTCGTCAGCTCGCGACGGAACTGGATCCCCCCTTATGAATCCGCCGAGTCGATTCACCAAATTCAAACGTACGCGAGCGATGACATCCTTGCGCGCCTCGTGGCAGGAGAGCAACGAACTTCTCTTGCGATTGGAAGGCTCCCGGTCGGGTCGGTCGGAGAGGCACGAAATGCTGTTGACAAGATCCTTGCTTACGGGACCACGGCTCCCTTTGGGTCTTGGAGGAACCGCGTGACCTTCGTCGCTGATGATGGACTTACGTCAACCGGGGACGATGGGAGTCTCCATACAAGCCAGGCTGATGCGCTTTCCCGGTTCTATACGCCGGAAGATGTCGAGAAAAAGAAAATCTACATTGTGGAGTATCCCACCATAAACAGTTCCTCGGGGAGGCGAAAACCCGCCGCAAGCGAGGCAATCGTTCGAGCTATCAATGAAGGCACACTGATTCTTAATTACACGGGGCATGGTAATCCTGATGTGTGGGCGCATGAGGCGGTGTTTACGCGCGATGGGAGCCTTCCGCTGCTGAAGAATGGCGACAATCTGTTCCTCTTGGTTGCTGCAACCTGCGACTTCGCCCGCTACGACCAGCCCGATGAAACCAGCGCTGGTGAATTACTGATCACCATGGGAAAGAGCGGAGCCATCGCAGTGGTAACGGCGTCCAGAGCGGTGTACTCCCTTGACAATCTGCAATTCAACAATACGCTCTTTACAGAATTATTCCGACGGGAGGCCGATGGCAGGCCCTCAAGGATCGGCGATGCCTTCTTCAGAACCAAACAGATCCATTATTCCCTTAATGACCTCAAGTATCACCTGTTCGGGGATCCTACCATGCGCCTGAACCTCCCGTTTCATACAGGTCGGGTCGATAGTCTCAAGGGAGATCCGACGACCACACCCGTGCAATTGCGCGCGCTGGAAAAAGTTGTGGTTTCGGGAGGGGTATGGAAGGCGGACGGC
>JACQPU010000149.1 GCA_016207365.1 Ignavibacteriales bacterium
GTCCGACGCAGTAGCATCTTTGCCGCCTCAACGCCACGAGGACACCGGTCAGATCGTGGATCTACCGACGCGCACCGTCGACGAGGGGGTTCGCCGTACCCGCAACCGGGCAGCGGAACAGCATTACGCGGCCGGTCTTCGCATGGAAGAACGGGGAATGGCCAAAGAGGCGGCAAAGGAGTTCTCGCGCACGATAGAGTACATTCACGATTACAAGGATGCAGGCCAGCGTTACGAGGCAAACCGCCGCGCGGCGGTGATGCGCATTGCGGTGATGCCGTTTGATAACCTTAGCGGTAAAGACTGGTACGGAGCTCTTGGATCGGTCGTGGCCGACCGAATCATCAGCGCTGCCATGGAGCGGCCGCAGCATATGGAGTTCATGGAATTCGTCACCCGCGAAAAAGTCGACGAGCTGATCCGGGAGTTAAAGTTCGAGGGGTCCGAATATGTGGATCCTGCCTCGGCCGCTCGCATCGGGAAACTGCTGGGGATTCACGCCTTCGTGTTCGGCAAGATTACATCAATCGTCACCGACTATCCACCCGACATTGTGGAAACTTACAGGGAGGAGGATGAAATATCCCAGGGAAAGGACAAGCCGAAGAAGAAGGTGACGGCAACGGTTACTGCGATCTCGCGCAGAGCGACGGCAAAAGTGACGACGAGTTATCAGATTGTCGATGTAGAACGAGGAACCATTGTGAAGTCGGGTACCGTCCCGCGCCTTGAGACTGTCGAGATTCGTTTCGGACGGTACCGGGGAGATGAAGAGGCCCTCTCGTACCGCTCGAAGCAGCTTTGCGCCGTCCGCGAGTCCTATCCCCCTCCAGACGACGAAATGGTCAGCCGGGTTACCGAGCTCGCTGCGCGTGAGCTGGCCCGCGACATCGCCGCGTTCTTTCGCTGATTTGCCTGCCGCGTTGCCGTTCGTTCGGCCAATCCGTATATTGGTGCGTGACCGAAACTCCTGCCCTTAAAAAACACTTTCAAAACACGCTGCGCATTATCGCCGATCGTCACAGGGACGGCGAAGGGGGCATCCGCGTCAGCCTATCCTTGACGCGGGCTCTCGACGAAGTACTCATACATGCGTTTCGGGCCTCACGCCATCCTTCAAAATCATCCTTTTGCATCGTCTGCGTCGGGGGGTACGGTCGCAAGGAACTGTGTTTTGCATCCGATACCGACATCATGTTTCTCCTTCCGGACACGGCCTCCCCCGAAGCCGCTTTTGCTGTTCAAAGCCTGCTTCACGACTTGCTCGATCTCGGTCTCGATATTGGTCACAGCGTAAGAACGATTGAAGACTGCCTGTCCCTCCGCGAAACGGACTTTGAATCATGGGTATCTCTTCTGGAATCAAGGTTTCTCTGCGGAAACAGGGCTCTGTACGGGCGTTTTCGCAAAGAACTCCAGGCCCGCATCAAGACCGGAGATAAAGGCGCGTTTGTCAAGGAGGTGTTTCACCGCATGGAAGAGCGGCACGCAAAGTATGGGCAATCAACCACGAGGCTTGAGCCCAACATCAAGAACAGTGCAGGAGGACTGCGCGATCTTCACACAGTATTGTGGTTGCTGCTTGGAACGGGTTCTGTGCCGCTCTTCACCACGCTTCCCCCGCGCGAGACCGCAGTGACTCACTTGTTCAAGAGCCCGTTCCTCCGCGGGCACGTTCCAGCGGCCCTGATCCGCGATATGCGCTCCGCCTTTGGCCTGCTCCTCCGTACCCGCAACGCGATGCACCTGGAATCAAAGGGTTTACACGACTCGCTGGAGTTTACATTTCAGCGTCAGGTGTCCGAATCCCTTCGCGTGAGTGGAACGCCAACACGCACAAGTGTTGAACACTTCATGCAGGGATACTATGTCACTGCGCGGACAGTGGCGCACTTCAGCCGGCGCGTGGGAAGCATGGTGCAACGGTTGCATCTTCGGAGCCCTGTCCAGGATGAGACGATTCTCGATGCGCATTGTGTGTTACGTGGCGATCGCATCGCGCCCCGCAAACGGTTTACAGCAACCAATGTAATTCTGCTTCAGGCATGTCAGCATGCAATGACGCACGGCGCGGAGTTCTCGGAGGACATGGAGGATTTGCTCTCGCGACAATTCCGCCGCCTGAAGGCATTGCGCACCCGTTCCGAAGCGGCGCTTTTCCGCGCGATCCTGAACTCCCCAACCGGCGTTTCCCGCGTGCTCCATTCAATGAACAATCTCGGCGTCCTCGAGCGGTGGATTCCCGAGTGGAAGCCGATGGTGGCATTCTTTCAGCATAATCAATATCACTTCTACACGGCAGATGAACACACACTAAGAGTTGTCGCGGCTGCGGAAGGATTGCAGAATGATCAGGGCCCGCTCGGGACCACGTTCAGAGCCCTTCCCCGTCGCGAGACGTTGTATTATGCCTGTCTGTTTCACGACATTGCGAAACCTGAACGCGTGATGAATCACGAAGAACGTGGAGCTGCACGCGCCGAGGCGATTCTTAAACGCCTCCATGTGCGGGATATTTCCTCCGACGTAAGCTTCCTGGTACGCCATCACTTGTTGATGGAGCAGATTGCTTTTCGCCGAAACCTGAGCGATCCTCAAACGGTCATCGATTTTGTTTCGAAGATCCCTCATCCCCAACTCCTGGATTACCTCTATGTCCTCACCTATGCGGATCTTTCTGCAGTAAACAAGAGTGTCTGGACTGATTGGAAGGGCATGTTATTGTATGAATTATATCGCAAGGCAAAGGAGGTTCTGGAAAAGCGGTTAACGAGCGAGGAGGTCAGGTTGGCGGCGTCCTCCCGCCATACTGAAGCCGTTCAGGAGCTTGTTCGCAGGCTTGCCGGTGTCGTTCCCGAGGAATCTTCCCAGAACCACCTTGAAGCCGTGGACAATGTGGGGTATCTTGCGGCATTCAATGCGGATGAGATTGCCGAGCACATTCGTCGCATCGAGCGTAACGAACCCGTCGCGACACTGTTTCGCCATCAGGGAACCGTCACCGAGGTAACCATTATTGCCCGCGATGCGCCTTTTGCACTCTCGAGGTTCTGCGGTGTTCTCTCCGCCAACGACGCCAACATCCTCGATGCGCATATTTTTACCAGAACCGATGGCGTGATTATCGACAAGTTCCGCGTCACAGATTTCCTTCAGCGCTCCAGACTCAGCGAGTCACAATGTGCAAAGATTCGCCGGGAGCTCTCCGATGTGATAGCGGGCCGTACGGATATCCGGCATCTTTTGGAACGTCATCGGATGAAGTGGAAGCGATTGACGAAGCAGCTCAATCCGAACGCCCGGATGGACGTTGAGTTTGAAGACCATCCTGTCTACACCATCATAGATGTCTTTGCACCCGACAGGCTTGGGTTTCTCTACAAGATCACAGAATCTATTTCCAGACTGGGACTGAATATTCAGTCGGCAAAAATTGCCACGCGGGCCGATGGTATTGTGGATTCGTTTTACGTTCTTGACCGCAACGGCCGGCGTCTCGAAGATCCCTTCCGTCGCGAGGAAGTTCGGGCAGAACTCCTCCGTACAGTTCAGGAAACCGCCGGATTGGAACTCACACCACTTTCGACATGAACAGTGACCGTCCCATCGGCGTGTTTGATTCCGGGATCGGCGGCTTAACTGTCGTCCGGTCACTTACGCGCAGACTTCCCCATGAAAACATCGTGTATTATGGAGACACGGCCCGCGTGCCGTACGGCCCAAAGTCGCCGCAAGTTGTCCGGGAGTACGCGGCTGAAGACACCGAGGTGCTGCTTGCACACAATGTGAAAATGATTGTTGTGGCCTGCAACACCGTTTCGGCAGTCGCACTCGATGTTGTTCAGAAGCGGGCACGGGTACCAGTCGTTGGCGTCATTATACCCGGCGCCGAGGCTGCGGTTCAGACTTCACGAAAAAAGAGAATCGGCGTGGTTGGTACGATAGGAACTGTTCGCAGCAGAGCTTATGAGAATGCCATTCGTCAGGTTGATTCGTCCGTACAAGTCTTTTCCAAAGCATGTCCTCTGTTTGTTCCCCTTGTAGAAGAGGGATGGATTAACCACAAGGCTACCGAGCTCATCGCACATGAGTATCTTTTTCCACTCACTCTCGAAAAAATCGACACATTGGTGCTCGGATGCACACATTATCCGCTGCTTCAAAACGTGATCGGCAGTGTGTTGAAGGGAGCGGCGACACTAGTCGATTCGGGAGAAGCTACTGCTGGAGCCGTCGAACGCGAACTTGATGCTCATGGACTGCGGAATCCCAGCACGCTGAAGCCGAACCTCAAGTTCTTTGTCAGCGACATTCCCCATTCGTTCTCCGAAGTCGGGGAGCGATTTCTGGGACAGAAGCTGGGGGTAGTGAAGAAGGTTTAGGAATAAGTATTTCGTTATTGGTTATTCGTTA
>JACQPU010000150.1 GCA_016207365.1 Ignavibacteriales bacterium
ATTGTCAATCGGTCGCCAGCCCGTCTCACGCGCTGCAGTTTTCTGGCTTACCATATTTGGCGTCGCCGCTCTCATGTTCCTTGGCGTTGCCCTTTTCGTCTCAGTAAAGGGTTTTTCCGACTTGAAGGACTTGCTTGGAACAAGGATGTAACGACGCGACACCATGATGCGGAAACCGAATCGTCTCGTAGCCACAAGTGAGAATACCGTCTGGAAGTCATTGAACCCGGGCGGATCAGAATGTAACCGAAGGCGAGGCGACTGTCAACTCGGACATGAAGCGATATCGACTTGTGGACGAAAAACGCGGTTTGTTGAGGTAATTCTGGCCGCAGGAGGGCTCTTCACCTTCACACCCCACACATTGCATTTCATAACGGAATTCAATACGTTTTCAGCAACGATCCTCTCCACATCCCGAAGGCGGGGGCAATGAGCCTCATGTCAAAACTCCTGTCCGTCTTCCTCCCATTCCTTCCCTCAAGGGTCGTTCCGCGCGATCATCCATCACAGACTGCAGACAATCACGGTTTCTTCCGATCGTTGATCGACAACGCGCTCGACTTCATTACCATTCTCGATCAGCACGGTACCATCCTCTACGAAAGCCCGTCGGTCATGCGGTCAATGGGATATGTGCCCGGCGATCTTATCGGGCGTAATGTCTTCCAATACATTCACCCGGATGACCTTCGGCAAGTGATGGAAGTATTTCGAAAGGGAATCAAAGTTCCGGGCTATGTCACTAATCTTGAATGCCGGTTTCAAAGGAAAGACGGCTCCTACCGTGTCCTCGAGGTCATTGGCAGAAACCTCCTCGACCATCCCGAAGTGCGGGGGATTGTCGTGAACTCGCGTGACATTACGGATCGTAGGAAAACTGAAGAGGAACTCCGCAAGAATGAAATGCGGCTCCGCGTTCTGCTCGGATCTATCGATGAAATCGTTTTTGAGTTTGACCGGGACGGAGTGTGCC
Organism: Ignavibacteriales bacterium; assembly: GCA_016207365.1. Taxonomy (GTDB): domain Bacteria; phylum Bacteroidota; class Ignavibacteria; order UBA10030; family UBA10030; genus JACQPU01. Next base: position 977 of record JACQPU010000150.1, read on the forward strand.
TGAACATGTGGACGACGAACGATGATCTCCTGATCGGTCGAACCGATCCAATCGTCGGCCAAAAAGCTGAAAACATTTTTGGAAAGAATCTTACAACTCCCTTTTTCGAAGCTTTCCGGCGGGTCTTCAAGACCGGACAACCGGAAAGCCTTGAATACGAATGGGACGGACGCACAGGCCGACGATGGTTCCTGGCAAGGATTAATCCCATCGCGTCTCCGAATGGCTCCTACGAGAGCGTTTCCATGCTGGCACGCGACATTACTGAACGGCGAATGAACGAGGAGAACCTGAAGCAGACGCTATCGCTTCTGAGCGCCACACTCGATTCCACAGCCGACGGCATTTTGGTGGTGGACAGGAACGGCAGAATTATCAGCGCCAACAAGAAATTTGGCTCGATGTGGAGACTCCCCGCTGAGATTATCGACTCCCGCGATGATGACAAAGCTCTCGCCTACGTGCTCGATCAGCTAAAGAATCCCGAACAGTTCCTCTCCAAGGTGCGTGAACTGTATGCTCATCCGGATGCTGAGAGCTTCGATATTCTTGAATTCAAGGACGGAAGAGTGTTCGAGCGGTACTCCCAGCCGCAGCGAGTCGGTGGACAGAGTGTCGGACGAGTGTGGAGTTTTCGGGATGTGACAGAACGACGAAGGGCCGAGGAACGCTACCGGACGCTCTTCGAAGAATCCAAGGACGTCGTGTTTATTTCCACACCCGAGGGCCGATTCCTTGATATTAACCAGGCAGGCGTGGACCTGTTTGGATACACCTCAAAAGAGGAAATGATGAGCGTGGATATCCGCTCAGAACTCTATGCCGATCCCAAAGATCGGGAACGATATCAGAAAGTGCTCGAGGAAAAGCGTTTTGTCAAAGACTTCGAACTTGTCTTGAAACGTAAAGATGGAACCCCTATAACTGTCCTGGAAACAACAACCCCCGAATACGATCAACAGGGAAAAATTGTCCTCTATCGCGGAATTATCCGGGACATCACCGACAGAAAAAAAGCGACCGAAGCACTCCAGTTGCAACGTTCGTACTTCCAACAACTCTTCGAGAATTCCCCAGCCGGTATCGTGGTCCTTGATATCAACGACCAGATCCTCAACACAAACCGAGCATTTCAGGAAATGTTTCTTTGGAGCCTGGATGAAATCCACGGCAAGAAGATCAACGACCTCATTGTTCCGGAACACCTGCGCCAGGAGGGTGAGGAACTTTCAGGATTGGCCCAAGGCCGAAACGTCGTGCAAAAAGAAACGACCAGACGACGAAAAGACGGGACGGAGATTGGAGTGGCAATTACCGGCTATCCGATTGTGATCGATGATGAACTTGTAGGAATTTACAGGATTTACGTAGATATATCCGCCCGCCGTGTGCTCGAAGAGCAATTGCGTCAGGCTCAGAAGTTGGAAAGCCTCGGAACTCTTGCCGGAGGTATTGCCCATGACTTCAACAATATTCTCGCAATCATCCTTGGCCATGTTGTGACGATGGAGCAAAACAAAACGCACCCAGAGAAGATTTCAAATAGCGTGACCATCGTCCAAAAGGCTGTCCAACGGGGAACAGCGCTGGTCAAACAACTCCTTACTTTTGCCAGAAAGTCTGAGCCACTGTTTCAAACAGTCAGGGTCAACGATCTGATCAGGGACCTCATTCAACTGCTGAAGGAAACGTTCCCGAGAACCATTGATTTCTCATTGAGTCTTGGCAAGCAGGTTCCTGCAATTACAGGGGACCCCAATCAAATTCATCAGATGTTGCTAAATCTTGCGGTCAATGCTCGTGATGCAATGCCGATGGGTGGAACGATTTCCTTCATCACAAATACCGCCTCTGGGAAATCTGTACGAAAGAAGTTCCTGGATGCGCGCGCGGAATCTTACGTATCGATCAAGGTCAGTGATACCGGAGTCGGAATCGACGAAGCGACTCAAAAACGGATCTTTGAGCCCTTCTTTACAACAAAGGGATGGGGAAAAGGAACGGGGCTCGGGCTAGCCGTTGTCTATGGCGCAATCAGTACACACGACGGTCATATTGATGTTGAAAGTAATATTGGAAAGGGAACAACGTTCACCCTGTACTTCCCCGTTCAAATCCAGGTCGCTGAGAAGTTCGAAGAGAAACGCAGGCATGTCGGCGAAATCACCGGAGGAACGGAGACATTGCTTGTGGTGGAGGACGAGGAGATCCTCCGCGAACTTGTTAAAACGGTACTACTGGAAAAAGGATATACAGTGTTGACGGCTGGAGATGGTGAAGAGGCGCTCGACATCTACAGGAAGAACCCCCAGCACATTGACCTTGTTGTCTCCGACATGGGACTGCCGAGACTCGCCGGATACGATCTATTTCAGGAGTTGAAAAGCATTTCTCCTGATGTCAAGGTAATACTTGCAAGCGGCTATCTCGAACCCGACATCAGGTCGGAGGCATTGAAGGCCGGTGTAAAGGACTTCATTCAGAAACCTTACTTTCCCGAAGAAATATTACAGAGAATTCGGATGATTCTCGACGGCACTCGGCCGAAAAAGTAGTTCACGATTTCAATACATCGAGGAGCTTAGCTTGCGCAGTCAGCCCGCCTGATACGAAGCCGACACGATCCCTCATCCTGAAAATTCTGATTGCGGTCCTTTACGTCTTAATCACGGAACCAGCGTCACGCTCCAGGTGCCGCTGCTTTGATCCCCCGTGTACGTGCCGCTCCAGGTGTTTCCGCTCAGTGTCCCTGATGCAACCTGGGTAGCCGGATCGTCAGCACCTCGGACGCTTACAGAATTCCCGGTAACCACACCCACAAGATAATCCACCTGGCCGCTGCCGCCAGACTCAAAGACGACCCCCCACATAGTCGTTGCAGCAGTGCATACAATCAAGGTTCCCGACTCTGGTCCGCTTGGACTTGTACCGGAGTAGGAACCGACGTATTTCCGCAACGTCACTGTTCCTGATGCAAGATTAAGAGTGAAAGCGGCTTCACCGTTGTTGGCACTTCCTGTAATGGTGGTGCCGCTGAGAGTGGCAACAAGCGACACGGGTCCATCCGTGCCCGTTCCGGCAGCCGTGCCCGTGAAGGTATTGTTGCTGATGCTTCCTGTGATGG
>JACQPU010000157.1 GCA_016207365.1 Ignavibacteriales bacterium
AAACGCGTATGCCAAACATCCCTTGGCGATCTCACAGAGCAGGAAATGTTTTTCGCCGATGAGCCGCCGTGGAGGGAAGAAAAGCCCATCAAGGATCTCCGGGAAGACTTCAAACGATTCAAGCTCTGGCTCGGCACCGGGCCTTGGAACTACGAGTCCGAATTCAAGGACAGAGCGCGCATCGGAGACCTCGGCGTATATTCACCGGTGGTTCCGGTGTTTCAGGACTGGTGGTTCAACTACCGGAACGGCGGATTCGAGCGATGCTTCATGGATTTTCACGAAGAGGAGGCTTTCATGGACGAGGTCCATGAACTCTACCTCGAATGGGCGCTGGCATACGTCAAAGCGCTTGTTCACGCCCGTCCGGACGAGGTCATGTTCGGAGGATCCAGCGCGAGTCTTAGCATTAGTTCTCCCACCTTGTTCAGGAAGTACGAGCTTCCGTTGCTCCAACGGGCCGCGAAGATCTGTCACGAGGATGGAATCCTTGCACACCTGCATGTCTGCGGCAGGTCATGGGAACTTGTGCAGATTGTTGCCGAGGAAACCGATATCGATGTCATGGAGCCGATGGAAGAGCCCCCCGGGGGAAATGTAGATATCGCGGAAGCCAAGCGGCGGGTTGGAAACAAGTTGTGTATGAAGGGAAACATCAACACATTTGATTTCATGCTGAATGCAAAGCCGGAGCAGGTGAAGGAGAAGTGCAGGCAACTGATCGACGCGGCCGCGGCCGATGGAGGCTTCGTGCTTTCGACAGGGGATCAATGCGGACGAGATACGCCGCATGAGAATCTGTTTGCAATGGTCGAGGTTGCGGAAACATACGGACGATACTGACAAGGAGCGTAACAAAAATGGAGAGATATGAGGAAATAGCTGAGCACGTTCAAAATGGATATTCGGAGAAAGCGCGGAAGGCCGTCGAAGCGGCATTGAGTGAGGGATGTTCGCCAGAAAGGATATTGAAGGAGGGATTGATCGCCGGGATGGACGTGGTTGCAGCAAAGTTCAAATCGGGTCAGATGTTTCTTCCTGAAGTCTTGGCTGTGGCGGGCGCCATGAAGGCCGGCATGGAGCTTGTCAAACCGCTGCTCGTGGCGGCGAAACATCAGTCCCTTGGTAAGGTTGTCCTTGGAACAGTGCGGGGGGATATGCACGATATTGGAAAGAACCTCGTGGCAATCATGTTGCAGGGAGCGGGATTCGACGTGGTGGACCTTGGTACCGATGTTCGTGTTGAAAAGTTTCTCGAGGCGGTTGAACGGGAACATCCTGACGTGGTCGGCATGTCGGCCCTGCTGACGACGACCATGGTTCATATGAAGACAGTTATCGAAGCTCTGAAACAGCGGGAGCTGAGAACCCGTGTTAAAGTGATTATCGGCGGCGCACCTATATCGCGTAATTTTGCAACTGAGATCGGAGCAGATGGATATGCGCGCGACGCTGCGACTGCCGTTGATCTCGTTAAGGAGTTGATGAATCACGCGCAACAGCAATGAGAAAGAGATTCACTCGTCTGGCGTTTGATGCGGATCATCTGTTGTTTGGCGTCGCTCGCACCCCCCTGAAACGCCGCAATGTTATCATCGGTGGCGGCGCCGTCCTCCCTGAAATCAAGTTTACTCTCCCGCCCACAAACATCGAAGAATCCGCTCCCGGCGAGATTGAGTCGGTGTATGCGGAGATTGTGACCGCAGTATGTGAGCGAGCTGTACACCTCCATCAGAGCTCTCTGGTGGTCGAATTCGAGCTCCTCCCGCCGATGACGCTCGATCCCGCAATGGGAGAAGCGATTACCGCACTTCTTGCGGGAAAGCTGGAGGAATTTCGCAATTCGCACGGGCTTCAGTCGCTCCTGAGGATTACGCCCGTCGATATCCGGGAACAGTACAAGCCCCCCCTGCGAAGGAGTGGCCGGGAAATGGAGTTGCTCTTTGAGAGCTTTCGCCGGTGTGCGGCGGCCGGTGCCGATTTGCTCTCGATCGAGTCTACAGGTGGCAAGGAAGTAACCGATCCATCGATCATGGCGGCTGACCTGCGCGGTATTCTCTTTGGGACTGCTGTCCTCGGTTGCGCAGACATGGAGTATATGTGGGAAGCGATCGTTGGGATTGCCGACGAATCAGGAACAATTGCTGCGGGTGATACTGCGTGCGGCATTGGCAACACGGCAATGGTGCTTGCGGACCAGGGATATATTCCGAAGGTCTTTGCTGCGGTTGTTCGCGCGATAACTGCTGTACGATCTCTTGTTGCGTATGAAATCGGAGCTGTTGGGCCCGGCAAGGATTGCGGATACGAAAACGCGATTCTCAAGGCAATCACAGGATTGCCCATGTCCATGGAGGGAAAGTCAGCCGCGTGCGCGCATCTTAGTCCCGTCGGCAATATCGCAGGGTGCTATGCCGATCTCTGGAGCAATGAATCTGTGCAGAATGTAAAACTTCTGTCCGGAATGGCGCCGGTGATTTCCATGGAGCAGCTCATTTACGATTGCCGCCTGATGAACACGTCGGCGCGGAATGGGGAATCCCTCCGCCTTCGCAACTGGTTTGCGGAGTCTGACGCGAGGTTGGACCCACAGGCGTTCATCCTGAGCCCTGATGTAGTCGTGGAACTTGGAAGGGTCATTGTGGCCGAAAGTAATGACTATCAGCGAGGTGTTGCGGTCGGAAGAAAATCCGTGGAGATTCTTCATCAGGCCTTCTCACAGGGAGAGCTGCAGCTCACGGATCGCGAACAACAATGGCTTGAGCGTATCGGGGAGACAGCCTCAGAACTTCCATCGGACCCCAACCTGTTCGTCGATGAAGAAAAAGTGCGCTGGAGGGAACATGTGAAGTACGCTGAGTATGGCATGGTCGACGTTCCTGCAGAAACCAACTGAAATGCAATGAGTACGCTTCGAACCCTCGTAGAAAAGGCTCTTACAGAGTACAATGGCATCCTTCCGCTGGAGCCGGCCTGGGTTGCACGTGATTTCCTGCCGCCCGGAGGACGCCTTGGATGCCCTGAAGAGCTTTTCGACCTTGGTGAACGCGGAGGAGTCGGTGAACGATGGCTCGCGTCAACCACGGAAGCCGATAATCGCATCAAAGTTGCAAATGAAGGATTGAGCTTCCTGTCGCTTCAAGGCAAGGAGCGAATAACGTTGAAGGATGCGGTTGCCGCGGCGCCGGACCTGATTATGGAAAGAGAGTACGCCCGCACGCATCCCCGTGGCCTTGACCGCCTTGCAAAGATCTTTGATTACGAGTATCGTATTCCATACCATCTTCATCCGATGAAGCGACATGCCGAACTCGTTGGGCGGAATCCCAAAGAGGAGGCCTATTATTTTCCGGAGGGTGTGTCGCTCGGCAACGAGCCGGAAACTTACATGGGCCTCCATCCGTCGATATCAGAACAAAAACAGTACGATATTCTCCTTCCTTACCTCGAACAGTGGAACAGCGATCTGATTCTCAGACATTCCAGGGCGTACAAGCTCGTTCCCGGCGACGGATGGCATGTGCCTGCGGGCATCCTCCACGCTCCGGGTACGGCCCTCACCGTTGAGCTGCAGGAAGATTCGGACGTTTTCGCAATGCTTCAGGCGAAGGCAGGGAACAGAATTCTTTCGAAGGACCTCTTGTTTAAGGACGTTCGTCTCGAAGACCGGGAAAAGTACGGCGAGAAGTTCATTCTTGAAATGATTGATTGGGAGG
>JACQPU010000152.1 GCA_016207365.1 Ignavibacteriales bacterium
AACGTGGTCGAGCGTCCCACCCAACGGTACGGCAGGGGATACCAGATAACCGGACACCACGAGATCATGGTTCCTCTTCTTGCCTCCCTCATCAACCTCCGAAGGGGCAAGAGCGGATTCCGCCGATGATTCTTTCACCTGTGGAGACGACGGAAGGAACGGAACGGCCGAGTTTTGTTGAGCGCCACCGAGTCCACCCCATTCTGTTCGCCCTCGGTTCGCTGATTATCGTGTTTGTCCTTTATCAGCTTGTTGCGGGGACAATCACGTTTCTTCTTGTCGGCGGCACTACGGTTAACCGGGATAATGTCGATGCAATCCGGCTGCTTACCATGGCCGGGCAGATCGTCTGCATTCTCCTGCCTACACTCGTGCTCGCGCGTCTGCTCTCCCGTCGTTCCGCAGACGTTTTCAAATGGCGTATCCCCCCGGTTCCTGAAACCATCTATGCGATTCTGGGGCTCGTCATGTTGCAACAGGTGTTTCAGATTTATTTGTTCTTTCAGGATATGATCCCCGTTCCGGAGGTCCTTCGGAAGGTGCTCGATCCGTTCAAGCAGATGCTGGAGGAAATGTTCAAGAGTCTTGTCCGGGCGGAAAGTCTCGGAGAGCTCGGCTTCGTCATTCTTGTTGTTGCATTTGTTCCCGCGGTTGTCGAAGAGTTGCTGTTTCGCGGATTGATTCAGCGGGCGGTGGAAAAGGTGCTACCGGGCCTCCAGGCGGCCGTACTTGCCGGCATTGTGTTTGGCTTGTATCACTTCAACCCGTTTGCTGTCATTCCCCTGGTCGGTCTGGGATGTTACTTCGGAATTCTCCGATACCGTTCGCAAAGCGTGGTCATTGCCATGACCGCGCATTTTGTCAATAATGCCCTTGCCGCGGTTGCGGCCTATTTCCAGATGGAATCCGAAACCATCTTCGGGGTCCGGCCTGAAACTTCTCCAAACATCGCGGCAGTGCTTGTTCAGCTGGTCCTCTACCTCACCGTTTTTATCTTCATTTTCTCGCGATACATGAAGATCACCGGTCAAAGGACGAGTGAATTCCCATGATTTCTTGTCGTCAATGCGGCCGGCCGGTTTCTGAGTTGTCCTCTGAGTGTCCTGCGTGTGGCGCCGTTCCCGCGGGTTCTGCTCCACTCGAGTGCGAGCTTCACGCCGGATCGCAGGCGGTTGCACGTTGTGTCGTGTGTGGAAAACCCGTGTGCGGCGATTGCGCGACAAAAACCGAAGGCCGGTTTTTCTGTGATGTGATGGCGCATCGGGCTCTCGCAGCGGAAACGACGGTAATTACCGGATGCGCTTCTCCCTTTGAAGCCGACATGATCCGCGAGAATCTCGCGCAGGCCGGACTTGATATCGTAGTGTTCAGCCGCAACGACTTCATTGTGCTGTTCCGTTCAGCAGATCCCGGTGTTTCGGATGTTCGTGTCCGTGCCGATCAAGCGGAATATGCACGTGAAATTCTCCGTAACCTTGCCCTCGACGAGGAGTCGCGCCGTGAACCTGACCGACCGCTTTGAACGGCTGCCCACGCGGGTGGCTGTCGCTGTTGTCGCCATTCCGCTTATTGCTCTTTCCGTTTTTGAGGGAGGCTATTGGTTTTTCGCGTTTGTAGCCCTTATTTCCACGATATCTTTGTACGAATATTATGGTCTTACAAAACACAAGGGAGCGTTTCCATTGACCGGACTGGGGCTTATGGCAGGCCTGTCCGTAAATGCGGGATTTATCTACGAACGCATCCAGGTTGACGTCTATTCCTGGTTCATTGAGCGCGGGATTCATCTGAAAATGTTCTCGCAGCTCCAGTTCATTCTTGTGGTGCTGATTGTTTTTCTTCTCGTTATTCTCTCCGTCGAGCTGTTCAGGACGAAGGGATCGGCGTTGCTGAACGTTGGATCGACCGTTACAGGCGTACTTATCATCTCCCTTTGTTTCGGTTTTCTCATCGGACTCCGGGAGTTGTTCTCGTATGGCTTCCCTGTTCATCGTTTCTTCGGAAGCGCTTTTTCGGATGGGAGCGAAGCAGCGACGATTGTACATCGGTGGGGGGGATGGACGGTACTAGCCCTATTCGTTTCGGTGTGGGTTTGTGACACCGCTGCCTATTTTGTGGGAAGCATGATCGGTCGTCATAAGCTCTACGAACGCGTGAGCCCCTCAAAAACGTGGGAAGGAGCTGTGACCGGTTTTGTGTGCGCCGTTGGCGTGATAATTGCAGCACAGCAAACCGTGCTTCCGTACCTGCGTCTCGTCGATGGAATCGCGCTCGGCGTTCTCGTAGGCGTGTTCGGTCAAATCGGCGATCTGGTGGAATCGAAATTCAAGCGCGACGCAGGGCTCAAGGACTCCTCAGCCCTGATTCCCGGCCATGGCGGAGTCTACGACCGGTTCGACAGTGTGGTATTTCTTTCCCCCTTTGTGTATCTTTATATTGATTTTATTGTACTTTCATGAGCCGCATACGTCCCGCAAGAAAAAAACCGCGCATCGGGGTTGTCACGCTTGGGTGTTCCAAGAACATTGTCGATAGTGAACATCTCCTGGCACACCTCAAGGTCAATGACGCCATCGTCGTCGACGTCGCTGATGCCGATATTGCGGTCATCAACACCTGCGGCTTCATCGA
>JACQPU010000160.1 GCA_016207365.1 Ignavibacteriales bacterium
GTCGATACCTATACCGAGGAGGAGATCCTGGCTCAATTGCGCGAGTTCATGAAAGGCCGGACAAGCATCATCATCAGCCACCGGATTTCAACAGTGAAGGACGCCGATCTCATCGTTGTGCTTGATGACGGCGCAATTGTTGAACGCGGCACGCATGATGAACTTGTCGGGCTGGGCGGAATCTACGCGGATCTTCATCAGAAACAATTGCTGGAAAGAGAGTTGGAAGAGCTGTAGGAAATAGAAAGTCAAAAGTAAAAAACAAAAAAGGGGGTTGTCCCGTGCACGAAGAAGAAACACTCGGCAAAGCGTATGACGCCCGCCTCATGAGGCGGCTTCTGAAGTATCTCAAACCCTACCGATGGCATGTTGCGCTCGGTGTGGTGCTGGCCGTTGTGGTCAGTGCTTCGGAAGCTGTACGCCCCTATTTCACCAAGATCGCCGTCGATCAGGACATTGCCACGGGGGACAAAGAGGGCCTCCTCAGGACCATCCTCCTGTTTCTTGCCATCCTCGTCTTCCGCGGCATTGTTCAGTACTTCAGCGCTTATCTGACTCAGTGGATAGGCCAGAGAACGATTTTCGATTTGCGGATGGAGGTCTTTCGTCACCTCCAGCGGCTCTCGCTGCGGTATTACGACCGCAATCCGATCGGCCGGCTGATTACGAGGGTCACCAACGACATCGAGGTGCTCAATGAAATGTTCTCCTCGGGCGTGGTGATGGTCTTCACCGACGTTTTCACGATCATCGGCATTTTCTATTTCATGTTCACCATGAATTGGGAGCTAGCATTGGTTTCCCTCAGCGTGATGCCGTTGTTGTTTTACGGGACATTTCTCTTCCGCAAAAAAGCGCGCGAGGCGTATCGCCAGGTTCGTATTCAGATCGCCCGCATCAATGCCTTCATGCAGGAACACATCACGGGGATGGTTGTGGATCAGATTTTCAGCCGCGAGCGGAAGTCGTTTGAGAAGTTTTCATCCATCAATGCCGCCCATCGCGATGCCAATATCAAGTCAATCCTGTACTACGCGCTGTTTTATCCGGGTGTGGATTTGATCGGGGCTTTGGCCGTCGGCCTCATTCTGTGGTATGCCGGTCTCAGCGCGCTGGAAAGCACGATTACGCTTGGGACCGTCATGGCGTTCCTCCAGTTCAACGAGATGTTCTGGCGGCCGATTCGTGATCTGTCCGAAAAATACAACATTCTTCAGACAGCCATGGCATCGTCAGAGCGCGTCTTCCAGTTGCTGGACGACCGTACGCTCGTATCCGTTCCGCCGTCGCCGCTCATGCCGGAAACGATCCGCGGTGAGGTCGAGTTCCGAAATGTCTGGTTCGCCTACAACTTGCCGTCGGATGGCACCGGATCGCCCGAATGGGTTCTCAAGGATGTTTCATTCCACATTAAGCCCGGCCAGACGATCGCGTTGGTGGGTCATACGGGAGCCGGAAAAACTTCGATTATCAGTCTGCTTTCCCGCTTTTACGACATTCAGAAAGGCGAGATCCTTGTCGATGGTGCGAATATCCGGAACATCCCGGCCGAGCATTTAAGGAAGCACACGGCGGTTGTCCTACAGGACGTGTTTCTGTTTTCCGGAACGATACGCGAGAATATCAGTCTGGGTGACGAGGCTATATCCCTCGAGAGGGTCAAAGCGGCAGCGCGCGTCGCGGGCGCTCACCGTTTTATCGAGGAACTTCCGGGTCAGTACGATGCCGAGGTCAAAGAGCGCGGCGCCACACTCTCTGTGGGACAAAAACAGCTTCTGTCGTTCGCCCGCGCGCTCGCGTTTCAGCCGAAGATTCTGATCCTCGATGAGGCAACTTCAAGCATTGACACCGAGAGCGAGATTCTCATTCAGCAGGCAATCAGGAAACTTCTGCAAGGTCGGACATCGATTGTCATCGCTCACAGGCTGTCCACGATCCAACGGGCGGATTCGATTATCGTCCTCCACAAAGGAGAGATTCGCGAGATCGGCTCGCATCAGGAACTTATCAGCAGGGATGGAATCTACCGAAAGCTTTACCAGCTCCAATACAAAGAACAGGAGTTGAAGGCGTAGTTTTTACTTTTGAACTTTCTCCTTTGACAAACCCTCCTTTTTCACGTATATTCCTCCATGTTTCAATCCTACCCTCTCTTTCCGAAAAAGCTGAATGAGTCAGGGCAAGATCGTCACGATTGAACGGCACATTATCGAGGGTGAACGTGCTCATCCCGGTGCCACGGGTGATTTCTCTGCACTCCTTCGCGATCTGACTCTCGCCTTCAAGGTCATCTGGCGCGAAGTAAGCAAGGCCGGACTCGTCAATATTCTCGGTTTAACCGGGAAACAGAATGTCCACGGGGAAGAAGTCAAGAAACTCGATGAGTTCGCGAATGACACGATCTTCCGCGCAATGGACCACGGAGGTCATTTATGCGTCATGGCATCCGAAGAAAATGCCGACGTGCTCCATATTCCGGACAACTATCCCACCGGCAAGTACGTCCTCCTCTACGACCCGCTCGACGGATCCTCCAACATCGATGCATTGGTCACAATCGGAACGATCTTTTCCATTTACCGAAGAGTGACGCCGCGGGGAAAAGGAACAATGCAGGATTGCCTGCAGCCAGGATACAAGCAAATCGCCGCTGGCTATTGCATTTACGGATCATCCACCATGCTCGTCTATACCACGGGTGACGGGAGCCATGGATTCACGTTCGATCCGAGCATCGGGGAGTTTCTCCTGTCTCATGAAAACATCAAGATCCCACGGCGAGGCAAAATCTACAGCGTCAACGA
>JACQPU010000154.1 GCA_016207365.1 Ignavibacteriales bacterium
AGATCAAACAGCAATAAAACGGCAAAAATTAAGAAGAAACGCTTTTTTAGAGCATCGAATGCACTCCGTACCATTCAAACGTTCTTTCGATGGCTGTACGGAATGGCGTGACAGAGTACCCGAGCTCGCGTTTCGCCTTCTCGCACGAGAACCAGCACATGCGGTTCAGCCCGGCCACGAGTTCCTTTCCGATCCACGGCTTCGTCTTTGCCAGATTTCCAACAGCCTCAGAGACCGAGGCAATTGTTTTCGCGCCCCAGAAAGGCAATCTGAACAAAGGCTTCCACCCGCTTACAACGTCCGCTGTTGTCTCGAGAATCTGCCTGTGCGTGAGGTTCTCGCCCGAGAGGATGTACCGTTCGCCGATGCGTCCCTGTCGTGCGGCGGCGAGATGGCCACGCACGACGTCGCCAACATAGACAACACTGATTCCGCCTTCGATGGAATAGAAAATGCGTTTCTTGTACACATCCCTCACGATCTGGCCGCCAATGAAATGGATATCGCGTTCACCGACCATGATTGACGGGTTCACGATGACCGCCGGAAGTCCGGCCTTAACGCCCTTCAGAACTTCCAGCTCACCGCGATGCTTTGAAATCCGATAGCCGACATCATAGGCATCCCAGTTAAACGGCGTCGATTCATCGGCCAGAACACCGTCCTTCTCAAATCCGACGGCCGCAACGGAGCTTGTATGGATGAGCCTTTGAACGCCGGCACGCAGACAGGCGTCGATGATGTTGGCTGTGCCGCCAATGTTGATGTCATAGACTTCGGCGCGCTGCTTTCTCCAATATGAAACGAGGGCTGCGGCATGGAAGATCATATCGCATCCGCGTACAGCCACACGGACTGCGTCGGGGTCGCGGATATCTCCGATCGTGTGCTCAACATCGAGATCCCGGATTGCGGTAAGACTCGATGTCGGTCTGCGGAGGATGCGGACGTGGTGGCCTTCGGAAACGAGGGCGCCGGCAAGGTTGGAGCCAAGGAAGCCTGTTGCGCCCGTTACAAGAACGCGCATGGATTACAAGGAAAGAGCAACGCCGGCCGAAGCGGAGAACGCCCTCGTGAGGCCGTCGACATTAATGTCGCGCTTCAACAGCGGAAGAGCGACCAATGCCTGGATCTCGACGCTCCCTCCAAGCGGGTATGCCAATCTGCCCACGAGATTAATCTGTGTCTGATCGCTTCCTGTAAGAGTGCGGTAGGGCTGGGGTGGAGCCGTTGAAGTATCGAGGACGCTTGATTCCTGGAGGCGCTTGATGGCGAAAATCTCTGCCCCAACGCTCATGGATTCCAGCGCGTGTGAATATCCAAGCCGGAGAAGCAGATCATCACCTCGTTTCAGCCTGGTAACATTGTTGTCACTTCTGCCGAAGGGTATCTGGTAGGCAATCGCCGCGTTCCAGACAGAAAAGCGATACTGAATGCCTGCCAGGATATCATTGGTGCCGAGACCGCTTTGATAGGCTTGCGGAAGTCCACCGTCGTTCACTTCAGCCAGGGCCAGCTTTCCACCGATCTGAAGCCTGAGCTCGCCATCACCAACTGTCAGGATATTGTGAGAAAAGACAATGGTCAGATCGCCGATTCCGGAGGTTGAGCCAAGCGGCCCGCTTTGTCTGTTGTACGGGATGCTGACTAGGAGCTGACCTGTCGGGAGGATGGAAACGTGAGCAGAAAGTTGGATGGAATGGAACTTGATCTCATCAGGCTTGCCACTCGTACCAAAAGCATATTCTGCCGAAACAGAATAGGCAGCCTGAGAAGCGTGGCCGCCGCCGAGGGTGCAGACACCGGCGTCGGAGCATTGGGCGTGGAGGGAGGGAAACAGCGACGCAATCAGAAAACCGGTTGTCAAAAAGCGGGTGGTGATCATCGGTTGAGGAGGCGTGCGGCGTCCTTGGCAAAGTAGGTGAGAATCATGTCTGCCCCCGCCCGCTTGATTCCGGTCAGGACCTCCATCATCACCCGTTGTTCGTCGATCCATCCATTTTTGCCTGCAGCTTTGATCATGGAGTATTCGCCGCTCACGTTGTATGCCGCAGTCGGCATGCCAAAACGATCCTTGACTTGCCGGATCACATCAAGATAAGGCAGGGCCGGCTTCACCATGATCATATCGGCTCCTTCCGCAATATCCTGCTCAACTTCGCGCAGGGCCTCGGCGGCATTTGCGGGATCCATCTGATGCGAGCGACGATCTCCGAACTGCGGGGTGCTCTGGGCGGCGTCCCGAAAAGGTCCGTAAAACCCCGAAGCGTATTTTGCCGCGTAGGAGATGATGGGCAGGTAAGGGTATCCGTTTGCATCGAGAGTTTCACGAATCGCGGCAACGCGCCCGTCGAGCATGTCCGAAGGCGCCACAACATCCGCACCGGCCTGTGCGTGGGTAAGAGCTTCGCGGGCAAGTAATTCCACCGATTCATCGTTGACCAGCCGGCCATCGCGCAGGATACCGCAATGCCCGTGCGACGTGTATTCGCACAGGCACACATCCGTCACGACCACAAGCTCTGGAACTTCTTTTTTGATGGAGCGGATGGCCATCTGCACGATTCCAGCCTCGTCGTACGCCTCACTGCCGCGTTCATCTTTGTGGGACGGGATTCCAAAGAGAATTACTGCGGGTATGCGAAGGCTCAGGACGTCGGTACATTCGCGCACGGCCTGATCGATGGAAAGCTGAAAAACGCCGGGCATAGAGGGAACCTCTTTGCGGACGTTCTTCCCGGGAACGACGAACAGGGGGTAGATGAAATCTGTCGGCGAGAGTTCGGTCTCGCGGACCATCGATCGAAGCTGCTCGGTCAAACGAAACCGGCGCAGGCGCTTGATGGGGGTCGTGTCAAGTCTGGTTGTGGATTGGAATGAAGTCATCTGATGTCTTTAAAAGTTACAAATAAATGCAAAGAAAGAACAGCAGGAAGCATCCATTGAAATGCCAGCCTGCGCCTCAAGTATGGATCAAACGGAGGGCTTCATCCCTCTTTCCCTTCATTCCGCTGCTCCCGTGCGCAGTTTTTCCCGGGCGATCTCATTTGCCGGCTCGAGTTCAAGGATGCGTCTGTAGGTCTGTTGTGCCCCCCACAACGCGCGTTTCGTCTCGAACACCTGCGCGCGTGCAACAAGAATCCCGACATCATCGGGCATGAACGCATATGCCCGCTCAAGGGCGTCAAGCGCTTCGTCGTACAACTCTAACTTCGCATAGATCGCCGATATCTCCCTATGAATGCTCGCACGGTCCCGTGCAGAGCGGGTCTTCCTCATCTGTTCTTCAAGTTTACGCATCGCCTCCCAATCGCCCACAATCGGCGCTGTGATGTCGATCCGGCGGAGGCGCTTCAAAAATTCGTAGGACTCCACCGTATCTCCGAGCTGCTTTGCGTAATAGCAGCCCCAGAGGGCAGCCGAAAAATGGCTGGAATCGGATTTTGCGATATTGCGCATTACCGCAAGTGCGGTGGATCCGTGGC
>JACQPU010000011.1 GCA_016207365.1 Ignavibacteriales bacterium
GGGGCAAAAACGCGCGCGATCTTGCACGGGCGCCACACACCGGATATCGAGGATGTCCGCGCCCTCGCCAGCCCTGTTCTTCGCCACAGGATCGTCCCAAGCTTTAATGCAGAAGCCGAGGGAATCAGCACCGTCGAAATCATTGAAAAGCTCCTGGCAACCAACGATTGACCCTGTTCAAACCGGGTTGACCATGAACCGTGCGTCTGCAACCACCGGCTTGTTGATGTTCCTTCTTGTCTTCCTCTCCTTTGAAGGTTTTGGGCAGTCACACTACTGGGTTTTTCTCAAGAATCGTTCGGGAGTTTCCGCACCTGCTCCCGGTGAATTGGGCATCACCGATCGTGCAATTCACCGGCGGAGCAAGGTCCTTCCATCGGCCAGACTGATCGACGAATTAGACCTGCCACCTCCCCAGTCATTCCTCAACGAACTCAAGTCTGCCGGTATTCAAATTCGCGCTGTTTCCCGATGGCTTAACGCTGTTTCCGTCGACGCCCGGCAAGAGCAACTTGAGGCAGTACGGAAACTCGCTTCCGTCGACCGGATCGAACCTGTGGGGTTTTCCAGGAAACACGAACCTCTTATCTCTCCACTACCCGAGACACCGCTCCCGAAAATTGAACAAAGCACTTTGAGTTATGGCCCATCTCTTCTTCAAGTCAGAACAATCAAAGTGGTGGATGTGCATGATCTCGCAATCAATGGTGCAGGCGTCCTCGTCGGCATGATCGATGATGGTTTCAACAACCATCGCACGCATGAGGCTTTGAAGAACATAGCTGTTCTCGCGGAATATGATTTTATCAATCGGGATTCTACCACCTCTGTTCAACCCGGAGAAACCGATGGCGGAGGTGCGCACGGTCAGGCGACTCTTTCTGTTCTTGCTGGCTACATGCCTGATAAACTGATTGGACCTGCGTTCGGCGCGACGCTCATGCTTGCAAAGACTGAAGTAGGATCATTCGAAGAGCCAGTAGAGGAAGACTATTATGTAGAAGCCCTGGAATGGATGGAACGAACAGGAGCTGATGTTATTTCATCATCTCTTGGTTATTGCGATTGGTACACGTATAGCCAGATGGATGGTCAGACTGCGGTGACGTCAATAGCAGCAGGGGTTGCTGCACGGAAGGGCGTACTGGTTGTGACTGCCATGGGAAATACTTCAGGAGCGTGTTTCAGAAATCTGAAGGGCGAATTGGCCCTGGTCGCCCCAGCAGATGCGGACAGTATCGTCTCCGTGGGGGCAATGTATTCCTTTATGGAGCTTGCCGATTTCAGCCTGCCAGGTCCAACAGCCGACGGACGCATCAAACCGGAAGTGATAGCCCAGGGCGTCAGTGTTGTCTCAGCCGCTGGCCCCAGCGCATCATATGGCTCAGGAAATGGCACCTCATTCTCTACTCCGCTCGTCGCAGGTGTTGCCGCCCTCATCCTCTCGGCACACCCGGACCTGACTCCAATGCAAGTGCGGGCTGCGCTCATGAACACAGCCGTTCAGGTCAACGACCCGCCGAGAACCGCAACTTGGCCCAACAATTATTACGGCTGGGGGATTGTTAACGCCATCGATGCGGTTCTCTATCATGGAATGGTATTCAGTAATGTCCCCCTTGTAAAACTTGACGATTCTACACTCACGGTCGCGACATTCATCCAGTCACCATCACCGTTGACAACTGATTCACTGTTTCTCCACTATCAGCCCTCTTCTGGTTCAGCGTTCCAACGCGTGCCGTTGACCTGGACGCCCACTCCAAACCTTTTCCGCACATCTATTCCCGTAAACGCCGACATAGCCTATCCACGCGGATATTTTTCGGCGCGTGACGCTTCCGGGAACGTACGTATGTATCCTCCGGGAGCACCCGACAGCCTTTTCAATTTGCGTTCCCTGGTTAACGCCAACATCCCGGGGTATCCGGACTTTTCGCCAACGTCGTATGTCCTCTACCAGAATTATCCAAATCCCTTTAACAGCGGTACGACAATAGTTTTTGACGCGCCCTCGAGGGACCCGGTCGAACTTGTCATTTATAACCTCCTTGGTCAGCGTATTCGAAGCATCGTTCATAACAACCCCGTCATCGGCCCTAACTCCGTGTTCTGGGATGGCCTGAATGACACAGGCCGTCCGGTTTCCTCCGGCGTGTACATTGCCCGCCTGCAGAACAGCCAAATAGCCCTGACGCAGAAAATGCTCCTCATCCGTTGAGCAAACTGATTGTGCATGCCTGAGTTCGAATTCTCGAGCAGTTTTTCCCTGTTCTTTCTTTTCGTAGCCGTTTTGGTTGCGGTCATGATTTCAATCGCCCACTACCGCAGAACCAACCCTCCTGTCCCTCCCCGGCTCCGTGCATTGCTGACTCTGCTGCGGGCATCTGCTCTTGCCTTCATGTGCCTTCTCCTGGGAGAGCCCATACTCTCATTTCTTAATCGCAACACGCTTCCCCCCACGACTGTCATTCTCCTGGATAACTCACGCAGCATGACCATCAGCGATCGCACAGGTAGCCGGTCTGATCAGCTTCTGTCAGCACTGGACCGCGCGGACATCCGGCAGTTGACGGAAGGGGGAGACATTCGGTTTATGACCATAGGCGCAAAACCAGGCATCCTTGATTCTTTCCACCCCGACTCTCTCCGCTTCGACGCCAATGAAACCAATATCTCCCTGGCTCTCAAGGCGGCGGTTCAGATGACCCATTCGGACAACATAACCAGCGTTGTGCTTCTGTCCGATGGAAACGACACGGGGCCGGGAAGTCCTTTGTTTGATCCAGAAGTGCTTACTCTTCCGGTATTCGCTGTTGCGATTGGCGATACCGCCGAGCAACGGGATGTACTCATCAGAAAAATCACAACGAATTCTGTGGTTCATGCAGGCATGCGTATTCCCGTGCATGTTCAAATCAAAAGCTCGGGTTCAGCCGGGGAACATGTCAAAATCTCACTCAAGAAGGAATCTTCCCTCCTCGATCAAAAAGAGCTGATCCTGGATTCAGGCACAAGGGAATATCAGGTCGCGCTTGCCTACACGCCAACGGAGGCTGGCATTCAGCGCTATTCTGTGGAGGTTTCGAGTGTTCCGGGAGAACTCACGATACGGAACAACCGCGCTTCGTTCTCTGCAAAAGTCATTGACCGCAAGGCAGGTGTTTTGATCATTGCCGGCAGTCCCAGTCCTGATCTCGCCTTTGTCCGCAGAATCCTTGAAGCGGATTCAGCCCTTCGCGTGACAGTTCAGGTTGAGAGTCGAAGTGAATTTGCCGCCCGCACACCCGATCCTGCCCTCGTTGCCGGTTCCGACTGCATTGTTCTAATCGGTTTTCCCACCACGCGAAGCGATCGCTCGCTTCTCCAGGAGATCCGGATGGCTGCCACACAGCGGAGCGGACTGCTGTTCATTCCCTCGAGGTCTCTTGATCAGGACGCGCTGGCGGAGCTTGGCCCTGTACTCCCCTTTACCGTGGGGCGATTCTCAGATACCGAGATTTCTGTCTTCCTGCACCCTGTCGGACATCCCCTGGATCCGCTCTTGAAACTCCCCGCGGATTTCCCGGACGAACCATGGTCGACCTTGCCGCCGGTGTTTACCCTCGACAGTCGCTTTATGGCAAAACCTGAGTCCGACGTCCATGCTGTCCGGCGCATCCGGACAACAATCACCACCGAACCCTTCCTGCTCAGCAGGAATATCAACAAGGCTCGATCCGTGGCTTTCCTCGCTTACGGTCTTTGGCGCTGGAACATGCTTGCTGACCGTTCCCCGGCGGATATTCTCGATCACGTTGTGGCCAACAGCATTCGGTGGTTGACCACGCGAGAGGAAGATCGGCGAATCCGCGTTGCACCGCTGAAGGAAATCTTCACCGAAGGTGAAGCTGTCGAGTTTGAAGCGCAGGTGTACAACGAAACGCTGAGCCCCCTTGAAGACGCCCATGTTCAGATCGAGGCCAGCTCAGGTCGCAATCGATTCGACCTAGTACTCACACCGCTTGGAAGCGGCCAATTCGAAGGTCAACTCTCCGGAGTGCCTCAAGGAGATTATACATTTGTTGCAGAGGTTGTAGTTGAGGGAAATACGCTCGGACGAATCGAGGGGACATTTACCGTCGGAGAGTCCAACGCGGAATTTCTCGAAACCAGGACAAATGCGCAGTTCCTGAGACAGTTGGCTGCGAGATCAGGGGGGGCATACTATACGCCGGACAGGCTTTCTACCCTCGCAAGCGATGTCCGGTCGCTACCCTCGTTCCGTACAAGAGAAATCGTGAAGAGTTCAGAGTTTCGTTTTTGGAACCACTCCCTGAGCCTGTTCGCAGCCCTGTTCTTATTTGCTCTTGAGTGGGTCATTCGCAAGCGCAGCGGGATGCTTTGATCCCCCCAGCAGAACACCAACGCCTTTGAATCGTTGTTTCTCCGCGCATTTGTTTCTATCTTGAATTCATGAATTTCTCTGAAGATCAGAAACTGAGAATCCTGATTGTCGTGGCTCTACTTGTGGGATGGATTCTCGTTGTCTTTTTCCGATCCGGGACCGCCTGGGGTTAAAATCATGAAAGGGCGTTTCAAACGATCCGCGGGCACTGCATGAAGACCATCCTCCCCGCACAAGAACTCTCAGCGGATTCCATGAGGCGCCAAACAAGGGCAATTCGCTTGTCCCTCGTCGTGGGATTTCTGATGCTCGCGGGGAAGTGGTACGCGTATATGCGGACCGGATCCGCGGCGATTCTTTCCGACGCGGCCGAATCCGTCGTACACGTGTTCGCTGTTGGATTTGCAGCATACAGCCTCTGGCTCAGTTTCAAGCCACCTGACATAAGCCACCCGTACGGGCATGAAAAGATCAGTTTTTTTTCCGCGGGCGTCGAAGGCACCCTGATCATTCTCGCTGCAATTGGCATTATGTACGAGGCAGTCAGAAAATGGATGGCGGGGCTGGAGCTGCAGAATCTTCAGGAGGGAATTCTCTATGTCACCGCGGCCGCCGCCATTAACGGCGGACTTGGTGGCTATCTCCTCTGGCAAGGAAAACGGTATGGGTCACTCGTCCTGACAGCAAATGGAAAGCACGTACTGACTGACTCATGGACAAGCCTTGGTGTGATCGGGGGGCTGTTGTTAGTGCTCTGGACAGGCTGGAAACCCTTTGATCCGATTTTTGCGCTCGCAGTAGCGTCAAATATCCTCCGGTCAGGCGGAAAACTCGTACGCCAATCCGTGGGGGGACTGATGGATGAAGGCGATCCGGGGATTGCACGGGCCCTGCACGAGGTTCTGGAGAAAGAAACCCGGGCGAGGAATCTAAATTTTCACGAATTACGATACCGCAACGCAGGGAACAAACTCTGGATCGAGTTTCATCTCCTTTTTCCGATGGGCACCCCCATTGAAGATGCACACTGGAAAGCCACGGAGATTGAAGGAATTCTCAAGGAGTCGCTCTCCTTCGCCGTAAACATTATTACCCACCTCGAACCCGTTGAGGGTCACGACACGACCCATCGTGAACTGAAAGCGTCCGCCGAATAACGGACCCCCCTCAGCCGCCTGAAGGGCCAGAACGCGCCTGCTTTCTGAATTCAAGGTTGAGCGTAATTGTGACATCCCGTCCCGCCACAAGGCCCACCTTCTCAATGACTCGATTCCACTTCAGGTTGTAGTCAAAACAGTTGATTTTTTTCGTGGCCGTCCAGCCTGTTACGATTCCCTGGGGCGTCCTGATGGTCCCCTTATGCTCAGCCTCGAATGCCACACTCTTCGTAACATCTCGAATGGTGAGATCCCCAAGAATTCTGTACTTGTTTCCTTCGATATGTTGAAACGATGTGCTCGCAAATGTGATCATCGGAAACGCTTCGGCATTGAAGAAATCGTCAGACCGAAGATGGTTATCGCGACGTTCGTTCTCCGTATTGATACTTGCCACCGATATCATTGCATTGATCTTCGCATCCGAGAAGTCCTCGTTGGAAGACACAAAGGTAATATCATATTCCTTGAATGTCCCGGCCACTTCCGACAACGCCATGTGTATCACTTCAAATTGAATCCTTGAATGCGCCCTGTCAAGCATCCAGGAATTGTCTTGTGCAGCAGCCGTTCCTGCGAACGACACAAGGAAGGCAACGGTGGTACACCGCATACGGCAATCCTCCAAAATAATGATGGTGAAAGATAAAGTGATATCAGACCGCCCATCATGACGGTCCACCGGATAACTCACTTTCAAACCGACGGGGAGATCTTTGTCACGAGACCGTCGGGATCAGTAAGCACTGCTCCATCGCGATCCTGCAGACCGTGCTGGCGAC
>JACQPU010000158.1 GCA_016207365.1 Ignavibacteriales bacterium
ATACCATGCCGTATGGTTGCTCTCGCTATACTCGTATGCCGAAACCGGCGGCGAAATGGAGTTCTTTCAATCGCCCATCACGCAATATTACCTGAAGTATTTTCTGAAACTCATCGGGCCGAATGGAACAATCCCTGAGTTCGGTGACTCGCGCTGGAATTCGGGCTGGGAGGCGCTCCGTTTTGTCCCGGTGTTTGAAAAAGGTGCGGCGCTGCTGCGGGATCCGGAGCTCAAGTGGGCAGCAAAAACAGTCTTCGAGAGTTCGCCGCGATACTCCGGGGTTCTTGGCGTCGGCGAGGCCTATTCGCTGTCGGAAGCATACAGATGGTGTGATGAATCTGTCGAGCCCAGGCGTCCCGAAAGTCTGAGTCAGGAAGTACTTGACGACGTCATCGGGAAAAAGATTGTCTTCCGGAACGGATGGACAGAACGGAGCACTTACCTGTTGTTGAATTATCGCGATGAAGGCGACGGTGGATTTCTGGACAGGGAGTTTCTGCGACGTACAATTTCTGTCGAAGAAGAAAAAATGCACCATGGCCATGCCGACGAAAATAGCATTGCATTGCTGATGAAAAACGGATCAGTTCTTTTGCATGACGGCGACTATAGGAGCGACTTACCCAGCGGTCCGTACGGCGCCTGGCGGCAGGATTATTACCACAACAGACTCGTCACGCGGCTGAATAAGAAAGATCCAGGTCAGACAGTTCTGGAATTTGTCCGGAACTCCGGTGCCTATCGGGCAGTGGACACACGAAAGGTGGATTTCCTGACGCTGAATGAGGTCGATATGAGTCGGACACGGCTGATTGACAACGTGCTCGGCTATCAGTGGGACAGGATCATTGTCTACATCAAGGACCAGGATTGCTTCGTCGTCGTGGACGGAATTAAGATCCTTCGTTCGGACTACTTCACCTTTGCCAACTTCTGGCATGGTCAGCATATCCTTGCTCAGGGCGTCGACTATTTTGTCCTGGCGACTGATTCTATTCCGGGTTTTCATTTCTCTTCGGATCAGGCTCTCCTTGTGTATTTTCCCGAACCGCATGCAAAGACGATCGCAAGTGAGGAAATCAGCCGGAGCAAGCAGGTGGAGTGGGCGGCGTATCAGACGCAATCGAGCCATTACAAGGCGGGCGACACCGAAGTGTTTGTAACGGTACTTTATCCTCAGAGTCGGCAGGCTATTAATCCCGAGGCGATTCGTTCAAGGATCAAAACGATTTCTGGATCACATCCTTTTCGTGCCGTTGTGCTCGAGATCAGGCACAATGACGATGTTTCGACATTGGGAGTTAAGATCGATCTCGAGATGGACATTGCGAGAGAAAACATTCGTCCTCGTTACCTCTATGACCTGGGTAAAGTCCGATACGGGGATTTTGAGACCGACGCCGATTTCTTATACGCAACGGGGCGGAAGACGTCCGTACAATACAGTGCTTCAAATGTTCTTCGGGTTGTCTACAAGGGGAAGACATTGATGGAAGCACTGCCAAACACACATGGATTACAGCTCGATGGAACTTCCGAACGCGTTGGATATGTAAAGTGGCGGTTTTGGGAAGACATTCACAGCTTGCGCTAAACTGACCTTGAACCTTAAACCCTTGCGCCGACCTGTCCGCCATCTTTTTGGCGGAAGGCGCATCCCCGCCAGCCTCTGAGGCAGCTTGACCCAGGCGGGCTGGCGCCTTTTGAGCCAAAGGCTCATCTCCGCCAGAGGCGGACTTGTCCGCCGGCTTTTTGGCGGATGAGCCTCCGGCTCAAGCCTCTGGCTGAGGCGGAGAACCTGAAACCCATCATCTCCGGGAGCACATGTGGATACAGGAATTGTACTTCGATTACGAAGAATCTGGAAACACGATCGGGCGGTGATTATTCCGTTTGACCACGGACAGTACGGGGGTGTACCGGAGGGATTGGAACATCCGGAGAAGCTGACAGAGGAGATCGCCTCGACTCCGGCCGATGCCGTGCTTGTGACGCCGGGAATGCTCAGACAAATCGCGCCCTTTCTCGGCTCACTCGGCGTTATCCTCAGACTCGACGGCGCGTTTACAAAATACACGCCAGTGGCTGGTGATTATGAAACGGTGTGCTCGGTGACCGATGCATTGCGCATGGGTGCTGATGCGGGGATCGTCTTCACGTTTGTCGGAACAGACTTTGACGCTGCGTCGTTGAGCCGACTCGGAACTGTGGCGCAGGAAGCGGAGCGCTCGGGGTTTCCTCTGATCTCCGAGGTACTTGCCCCGTCGCTTCTGAATAATCACTTCGAACGGAAGGTCTTCAAGGCGACAAGCGGAGGAAGTCCGGATGACGAAACGACAACTGTGGCCAGGATCGCTGCGGAACATGGCGCCGGCATTGTTAAGACGCGCTACTCAGGTTCGGTGAAAGGCTTTCGGCGCACGGTGGAAACATGTGGTGCAAAGGTCGTTGTCGCAGGGGGACCGACTTCGGGAGACAAGAACGATGATGGCCTGCTAAAACTCGCGTATGACAGCGTTCAAGCCGGAGCCGCTGGCGTTGTGTTCGGCCGCTCCGTCTGGCAGCGTCCAAGAATGAAGGCTCTCATCCGCGCCCTGTGTGCAATTGTGCACGAAGGGGCGTCCGTGTCGAGCGCTGCCAAATTGCTGCGATGATCGCGACTGTCACGCTGAACGCAATGCTGGATAAGACCGTACGTCTGAAATCCCTCCGACGCGGAACAATCCAGAGGGCTGCAGAAATGTCAATGGTTGCGGGAGGGAAAGGGATCAATGTTGCACGCCAGCTGACCGTTTTGGGAGCTGCAACCGTGGCAACGGGCTTCGTGGGCGGTGAAACAGGAGCAATGATCAGGAAATCGCTCGATGCTGATCGCGTCCCGCACGATTTCGTGGAAACTGAAACGCTCACCCGCGAGGGGGTGACGTATCGTGAAGATAACGGAATGGTCACGTCGGTTTTTGAGCCTCCCGCTTCGGTTGCCCCGCGGGAAGCGGAACAACTGATCAGCAAAGTCACCGGCATGATGGCAAAAAGTTCCTGGATAGTTTGCAGCGGGAGTTCGCCGTGCGCTGATTCCGACGACGTGTTTTGCGTCCTTGTTTCCAAAGCCCGGCAAATGGGAAGAAAAACCGTTCTTGATTCCTACGGCCCCGCACTGAAACGCGGTTGGAAGGAAGTTCCTACGCTGGTGAAACCGAATCGACAGGAATATGCGGCCACATTTGCGAGCAACCTCCGCGGAATACGCTCCATCCGCATGGCTCTTGATGAGGCATTGAATCTGGGCATTGAATATGTTGTCATGACGGACGGTCCGGGTCCGACGTTTGCCGCATCCCGCGACGGCTATTGGAAGGTTCAGAGTCCGCGCATACGCACCGTAAATCCTGTGGGCTCAGGAGACGTCATGATTGCGGGAGTCCTGTACGGCCTTGAGCAAGGATGGGATTTTGTCCGATCTCTTGTTTTTGCGTCCGCAGCCGGAGTAGCAAATGCACAGGTGTGGGACGTTGCGCGATGCACATTGGAAGACATTGCGAACATTGAGGCAAGCATCAACGTCGAAAAGCTTGCATGGAGCTGATGAAGCAACGAGAAAACCACGCAGTGCTGAAGAGTCGTTTTCTTGATGCATTGGATTGCCGTGTGACCGACCGCGTGGCCTTCGTTCCAGCGATCTATGAGCACAAGGGCTGGTTTGTCGGAGCGACCCCTTCGCAGGTGTCCAGAGACCTCGAGTTACTCACACAGGCGGTTTTGACCGAATATGATCACGTGCGGGCTGACGCGCTCGTGGTCGGTGTGGATGTTTCGATACAACGGATTTTCTCACGGTCCGGACAGACGATGTTCACGAAACTGCTCTTCGCATACTTGAGGAAGGCCGGGGATATCCCGGTTTCATTCTGGGCACGGGCGTAGTGCCATATGGAACACCTTTGGAATGCCTGCAGGCGGTGAGAACAGCCGTGGACCATTTTACAAAATGACCAGAAGCACCATTTTCTATTTTTTCATTTTTCATTGTTC
>JACQPU010000164.1 GCA_016207365.1 Ignavibacteriales bacterium
CGTCAGGGTTGTAACCGTAAGACTCTCTCCGAGTGGGCTTTAAGCGAACAGGACCGCCTTTCCGGGAGTGATGCGGATACGATGGAAAGGAATTAACCCCGGTTGGTTGTGGCCTTGGCCTCATGATCATTCTCAAATTCTTATCGATCCCCCGGATGACTTCCCGGGGATTTTTTTACGGAATGTGGTCCACTATGTCCAGGACCGAAGACCGCTTTCGATAATCCGGGTCAAAATGCCGCCAGACGATTGTTCCGCCTCTGTCAATGATAAACGTTGCGGGAATCGGAAGCCGTTCACTCTCGTCCGATTGGCTCTGAGCAAGGTCGGCTCTGAGAACCACAGGCCCTTTTCGAAGCGCTGAAGCCAATTCGAAGCTCCTGCCGTCTTTGTCAATTGCCTTGAAAAGCGGGGCTTTGGTGCCTACCGAGAGCCCCTTCGCTTCGGAAACCGATCGCCGTTCCTGGGCGTTTAGGGTGGCAGTTGTAAGAATGAAGGGAATGATTGCTGACAGGAGGATGTTCCTATGGGGTGGAGCGCCATAACCCCTCCTTTTAATTATCGATTTCAAATATGAACGTAAAACACTTGGATTTGAAGTTCACCAAACGAAAAAGTATAATAAACAAGAAAGCACCCGGATGTCATTTGGATGACAATTAGTTTAAGTCAACCGTGGATCGACAGTCGAAATTCTGGTATCTGAAACATTTCAACATCTTCGAGGGCATGGATGATGCCTCGATGGAGCAGGTGAACCAGATGTCTTCGATGAGTACCATCCGTTCTCAACAGCCACTCTACTTCCCCGATCAACCCACACAAGCTGTTTTTTTTCTGAAAGAAGGGCACGTAAAAATTTCCCGCCTTGCAGAGGATGGCAAGGAAATGATCCTCGACGTTCTCGGTCCCGGTGAGATCTTTGGGGAATTGTCGTTTTCAGGATCGGACGAAACAAGCGGGGAACTCGCTCAGGCGCTCGATGACGCGGTAATTTGCACAATGAAGAAGGAAGATTTCGAATCCCTCCTTAAGATGAAGCCGGAACTTAATTTCGAGGTCACTAAGCGCATCGGCCTGCGGCTCAGGCGCTTCCAGGAACGTATTTCCGAGATGGTGTTCAAGGACGTCCGAAAACGCATAGCCGCGTTCCTCGTCCGGTATGCGGAGGAATTCGGCAAGATCAAAGGTGGAATTATTACCATCAAAATGCACCTTTCACACCAGGAAATCGCCCTCCTGGTCGGTGCCGCACGGCAAACCGTGACCACAACGCTCAATGAATTTCGTTCCAAGGGCTTGATCGACTTTTCCCGCCAGGGATTTGTCATCAAACAGCTCCCCGAGCTGCAAAAGCTCTCGCAATAGCCCCTTTCCAGTCTCTTTTCGAGTTTGTCACGCAGCGGACAGCACCCGCAGCGGCCATCGTGTATCTTGATGCCGGACTTTGAATCCGAAAACGAAGGGATACAACGATGGAAAATATCACAGTGTACTCTACGACGTGGTGCGGAGACTGCCGCCGAACGAAGAGATTCCTGAATGACCGCGGGATTTCCTTCGAGGAAATCGACATCGACCAGGATCCTGCCAGTGCTCAGCGCGTCATCGATTGGTCAGGCGGGCGGAGGGTGATTCCCACGATCAAAATTGATTGCGAATCCAAGCCGGCCGCGGTCATTCTACACAACCCGCCGCTGGCCGCGCTGGCTGAGGTTCTTGGACTATGAATGCACACATCATAGAGGTATTCATTGAAAAGAACTGCAAGGCGTGCTCGGAAGTTCTGGAAGTCATCGAGTCGTTCGTTCGTCAATACCGCGTCAGTTTGCAAGTCTATGACCGGAAGGAACATGCAAAAGTCTTTCGGGAGAGATCTGTTGTTGTATGTCCTGCCACTTTTGTGGATAAGCGTCTGGCTTTCTACGGGGCCTTTTCGTCAGCGGAACTCTCGAGCTACCTACAGTCAGACACTTAAAGCGGAAACGGCAGTCAATGAAATCGATTTGACGATTTTTTACATCTTCACCATAAGGAGGTTGCAATGGACAAATTCAATCTTAACAAAGCGGTCGGAGCCGGAATAGCCGGCACGATCGTGATGACGCTGTTCGCCATGATGGCGCCGCTGATGGGAATGCCCGAAATGAACATTCCCAGCATGCTGGCTGACTTCATGGGCTTTCCTCTGATTGTCGGGTGGCTTGCCCATTTTATGATCGGCACAGTGCTGGCGGTGGGCTATGCGTCTGTTTTTGTTCGTAAACTTCCCGGACATCCCGCCGTGAAAGGCATTCTGTTCGGGCTTATTCCCTGGTTTATGGCGCAGATTCTTGTCAATCCGATGATGGGCGCCGGAATCTTTGCTGTAAACACACCCGCACCGGTTATGATGGTGATGGGCAGTCTTGCCGGGCATGTTGTTTACGGAGCCGTCGTAGGTTTTGTTTATGGATCGACTGCACAGGCGAAAACAGCCGTTGTTTGACCGGGTGTTCGCTGCATGAGATAGTTCACATTCCAGCATCATTCACCAAAACAAGGAGGTACCATGAAGTCCGTTCTCTTTTTCCTCGTTCTGATTGTCGTGGTGGCAGGTTCGGCATCTGCGCAGGCACAACCGAAGACCAGCGACGTCAGCCTTGTCGGCGAAATCATCGATATCAAATGCTACACGACCGGCATGATGGGGGGGCGTGGTCCTGAGCATGAGGATTGTGCGATCTCATGCATCAAGGGTGGTTTGCCGGTCGGTCTCCTCGACGAAAAATCGGGTGAAGTGTACACCATCGTTCCCGCGAAAGGGATGAAGGGTGCGAATCTGGCGCTTCTTCCCTTCGTTGCAAAAAGGGTGAAGATCCAGGGCTCGCTGCTTGAGAAAGGCGGCAACCAAATTCTCGCATACACGAGCATAGAAGAAGCGAAATAACAAAGAAGCCAAAGAGGAGTTCTTTCTTCGGTCATGAGCCCCGGGATGATCAAGGAAAATGATGGCACGATTTATGGTCGGCATTTTTTTGATAGTTTATCTCATAGACATCGAGGGGACTCGGCGGACTCTACACTCTCCCTGCCACCGGCACGCAGATAGGCGTCTCATTCCAGAATATCATTCCTATTCAGAAGATCAGTTCGTACGCGAGCGTAAACACGGAAGTGGGCGTGATTGCGGATTACCAGTACGATTCTGGAGGAAAAAGGATCAATTTGTAGGAGAGACCGCGTATTACGGCCAGATTAAGGTGGGATGGTAGCTTACCTGCATCAGATCGGCCGCTTGAAAATGGTTGCATTTCCCGAGGAAGCGAGCTAGCGCCGTGGGCCGACATCCAGCATCGCTTTGATCGCCTCAACTGCTCCTCGATTGTCCCTGATGCCGCTCCAGTTGTAGATGCACATATATCGGCAGTTCGGATCCGACAAGGTCCGAGTGATGGCTGCCCTCCAAGTGTCCACGTCGTCCGTACCCATGAGCATCCATTCGGCAGCAGCCCAAAAGGGAGCATCGCTCTTCCGCAGGACCCGCTGCACACCCGTATCTTTCGTTGGATCGATCGCGTGCCGGTAAAAGC
>JACQPU010000178.1 GCA_016207365.1 Ignavibacteriales bacterium
GCCCTATACCTATCCGGCGAATCCCGATTTCAATTTCAGATCACTTCGCGCAAATGCCGTATTCCGATGGGAATACTTGCCGGGCTCGACTCTCTATCTTGTTTGGACGAACGAAAAATCTCATTTCGAGGAGCAAAACGGCCGGTTTTCGTTGTCCAGGGATGTATCGGCCATGATGAGATCCAGGCCCGCCAACGTGCTGGCATTAAAGGTTACTTATTGGTGGACGCCGTAAGGATGATCCCGGTTCATCCAAGTCACAGAACATCAATTGTCGGACGAGCTTCTCACGGAGATCGCTTTGCGGAATTCCGGATCCTTCGCGATGAATGCGAAATCCGGACTCATGATTTCCCACAAGATAAATTCCTGCCGCGCGGCTTTCTGAAGCCACTCGAGTGCTTCCGCTTTTTTCTCCCCCTGGATTGCAAAGAACTGCGCTTTTCGATACAGGCCCAGTGCGGATCCTCCGCTCAACTCGACCGCTTTTTCCACGCGTTCCAATCCCTGCGCTGATTCTCCCATCCGCGCGGCGTACAACGCTAGATACCCTTGCGCTAGAGGGTCATTAGCATCCTGCCCCACGATCCGTTCCGCCGTTTCCATTCCCGATTCGAGATGCCCTTTCGCCTGCTGCCAGAATCCGGAGAGCATGTAAGCCCTACCGATCCAATATCTCACAACATAATTCGTCGAATCCTCCCGAAGAAGGCGGTTGCAATATTCCGCGACGGGCTCCGGACTGAGGCCCGCTCCCCACACTGCGATCTTATACCGTGTCGTGACCAGAAAAGGACTGTTTCCCAATGTGATTGCCTGATCGTACGACCCCTGTGCGCTGTTGTATTGCTGCCGGAAGTACTGGACATGGCCCATAATCTCATGCGAATCCGGATGTCGCGGGTCAAGCAACAAAGCCTTCGAGGCGCGCTCCATCGCCTTGTCGTACTCGCCGCGAACGAGTGCCAACATGGCGAGCTGGCGGTGCACCTCCGGATTTGCCGGCTGCAGTTCCAGCGCCTTCTCCAGATTCTGCAATGCCTGATCATATCGGCCCGCACTGCGGTAAGCGGATCCCAACACCTCGTACACGCCGGGCACTGAGCCATCAATGCCACGTGCGGCGAGAGCTGCTTCGACTGCATCGCGCAAATAACTTTTCTCCCGCTCGCCTTCCGTTTTGTACAACCGGAGGAGCGATCGTCCGAGTCCGACATTCGCCTCTGCCATTGCTCCGTCACCGGCAATTGCCTGGCGGAACCATGCCGCGGCTTGCAGGGCGTCATCCCGTCGGAGACCGGAAAGGATTCCAACACCCGAGAGATAGGACAGTGTCGCCGTGGGAGATGACGATAGAGTGGAAAGATCAAGAGGAGGCTGTTCCACTTCGAGGCTTTCCAGCACCTTTCGAACAACTGTTTTCCGCAGGGACTCCAGCGACATGCCGTCTGATTCTATTCTTTCTTCCCACAGAACCGCCTCGACGTCTACCATTCTGAGCGCGATGGTAACGACAAGTCCAGGGGCGAAGGAAACTATGCGACCCGTGAGGACGAACCGTGAATTCACTGACTTTGCAAGCTCGGTCGGGCGAGCGGGACGATTCTGAGGAGATCCCGGCCGAATCACGACAAGCTGTTTGTAGCGGGAAAGGTCGTCTGCAAGCACGGTAGCCAGAGCCGTTCCGATTGCGCTTGTATCCGGACCCCCGGACATTTCGAGAGGCGCGACCACAATCGTCGTATCGCGCGGGAGAATAATTCTTTCAATTTCGGGAAAAAAGACGACTCCGAGTGTAACCACCACTGCAAGAACTGCAACATTGCGAAGGGTGGGGGAAACTCGTTTCCTTGGTTTGCGTAACCCAACAGGTCTGCGTGCGCGCTGAACAGTCTTCTGTTCTTCCTCGGCTTCCACAACGGCAGCAACCGGCTCTGCTGCAGCCGCTCCGCCCGGGGCAACGGGTTCTTCCGCCACCGACTCCGGCGAAAGCGCCACATCAGCTTCCGCGCGCTGTCGCTCCAGTTCTTCCTTAGCCTTCTGCGCCTCGGCAATCTGCGCTTCCAGCCCGCGGGCTCCCTGGTGATTCGGGTCGATCTTATATATCTCCTGAACCTTGAGCCGGGCCTCCGTAAAATTGTCACTCTCGACCATGGAGAGCGCCTCGGTCATAAATTCCTGAATCCGCTGGTCAATTTTCGCCCGAGCCGCCTTCCGCTTTCGCTCTTCCTCTGATTTCTTTTCTTTCTCTTCCTCGATCTTCCCCTGCAGGACCTGGGCGCCGGCATGAAAAGCCACAAGCTTGAAAATTTCATTCAGTTCTCGTTCTGCCTCATCGAATTCTCCTTCCGCCACAAGCCTCTCGGCAGTCCTGTACATCTTCTCCACTTTTTCCTGATTCTCACGTTCTGCCTTCAGCCGTTCCTCGTCAACTTTTCGCTTCTCCTCGACTTGCTCCGCTTCCTTTGCTTCCCGTTTCGTTATCTTCTCAGCCACTCGTTTCGTCGGCATTTGCTGGGCCGCTTTCGACGGGACCGCAAATTCCGGAATGGAATCCAGCAGAACTTCATACACTTCCACCGGTTCAGCGATGTTCTTCAGCTGAATGGACCCCATGTGGAAGGTCTTCAGCTGCATTTTGTTCTTGATCTGGCTGTACACGTCCTGCGAGATGCAGATGCGGTTCGGCTCGGTCACCGCCTCGATACGTGATGCAATGTTCACCCCGTCGCCGAAAATGTCATTGCCATCCGTGATGACATCGCCCAGATGAATTCCCATCCGGACCTCGATTTTTTCCA
>JACQPU010000166.1 GCA_016207365.1 Ignavibacteriales bacterium
CTCCAGGACTTCCTGCGATTCGGATTCGTAATCCGGAATCGCATCAATGGATTCCCTGCGCTCCCGTGTCACAGGACGTCTCATCCGCCCGTTTCCGCCGCCGCTGGCTCTGCCTGCGTTTTTGCTCTCCCGGAGAAGAGCGTTCTGCGTGCCAATCTCGGATAGGAACCTTGATGGCCCTGGTATGGCAGGTTCCCCGAACCTGTACCGTAGTTTCGCCCGGCTGAGGTACAGCTTTTCCTTCGCGCGCGTCATTCCGACGTACGCCAGCCTCCGCTCTTCTTCAAGCGAGGGACGGTCAATACTATTCGAATAAAACGGCAAAATGCCTTCTTCGACCCCGGTGATCATGACGACAGGGAATTCGAGTCCCTTCGATGAATGAAGTGTCATCAGCGTTACTGCATTCGACGTGCCTTCCCAGGCGTCAACATCGGATACAAGCGCCACCTCTTCGAGGAATTCTTCCAGGTTCGCTCCTTCGTGGTCTTCCTGAAACTCTGTGATGGCCGACAGCAGTTCCTGAACGTTCTCCCACCGCGCAACCGATTCCGGGGTTTCTTCGGCTTTAAATATCCGTAGAATCCCGAGCTCATCCACGAGCGACCGGACCAGTTCAGTAAAGGACATGGCGGCCCGTAGATCCGCGTACTTCTGAAGGAGGGTCCGAAAATGCTGCAAACCTCCCCTTGCGCGGTCTGTAAGACCCGGTACCTGTTCAAGAACCGAAAGGGAGTCAAACAACGACAAATCACGCTCTTTCGCAAACAACGCCAGCCTCTCCATCGTTGTTTCTCCAATCCCCCGAGGGGGATAATTCACAACCCGGAGCAGGCTTTCGGCGTCCTTAGGATTCACAAGGAGACGCATGTACGCCAGAACATCTTTGATTTCCTTGCGTTCGTAGAATCGCACTCCTCCTACGATGACATAAGGAATTCCGCTTCGCCTCAGTTCGTCTTCGATTGCCCGCGACTGCGCGTTTGTGCGGTACAGAACCGCGATATCGCTCAATTGGTGCTTCTGGTGGGCAGTTTCGTTCTGAATCATCTGCACAACGGCCTGGCCTTCGTCCCTGTCATCAGCACACTCGATGATCTCAATCGGCTCGCCCAACTGGTTCTCCGTCCAGAGATTCTTCTGCAACCGGTCAACGTTGTTCCCGATCAACCGGTCCGCAGCGGCGAGGATAGTTTTTGTCGACCTGTAATTTTGTTCAAGCCGGAACGTCTGGCAGTGTGGAAAATCCCTTTTGAAATCGAGGATATTTCGGATATCCGCTCCGCGGAATGCATAGATACTTTGCGCGTCATCCCCCACTACACAGATGTTTCTGAACCGGGCACTCAACAACTTGACTACATGATATTGCGCCCTGTTTGTGTCCTGGAACTCGTCGATCAGAATGAACTTGAACTTGTACTGGTATCTCTGGAGCACCTCGGGGTAGCGCGTGAACAGCTGGGTCGGTCGCACAAGCAGGTCATCGAAATCCATGGCGTTGCTGCGTTCAAGATGCTTTTCGTAGAGCCGATAAACCTCCGCAGCCTGTTCCGCCACAGCGTCGCGCGCAACGTCCTTATAGCCTCTTGGTGTGAGCAATTGATTCTTTGCACCGCTGATCAACGACCGAAGGAGTTGCGGGGAGATTCGCTGCGGCGAGAGGCCCATGCTTCCCATAACGGTCTTCACCGAATTCAGGGAATCGTCTGAATCGTAAATCGTGAAGCTCTTTGTGTATCCGATCAACTCACATTCTTTCCTCAGGACACGGGCAAACATGGAGTGGAATGTGCCCATCCACAGCCCACCAGCCTTCTCCCCCACCAATCTGACGATCCGTTCTTTCATTTCCCGCGCCGCTTTGTTTGTGAACGTCAGGGCAAGGATTTCACCGGGAGACACACCACAGGCTATGAGGTGTGCGATTCGGTAGGTCAGAACCCGCGTCTTTCCGCTTCCGGCACCCGCGATGATCATCACGGGACCGTTGGCTGCCTCCACGGCATCGCGTTGTACAGGGTTCAGATCTTGAAGAAACGTCATGGGAACGTCAGGAAATTAAAACGATGAACAGAAAGAAGACCCCCGTCATGGTACCAAATTATTAGGGGGAAGGCAACAATTCCGTCCAGCGACAAAGGGGAATCAGAATTTTTCGCTTGACACGAAACTGCAGAAGCGGAAATCGAGGTTACTCTTCCTCCATGCGAAGTTTTTCCAACACGGAGAAATCCTCGAGCGTGGTTGTGTCGCCGGTAACCGATCCGCTCGATGCGATTTCCCGGAGAAGCCGGCGCATGATCTTTCCGCTCCGCGTTTTTGGCAGCGCGTCGGTGAATCTGATCTCGTCCGGTTTCGCGAGCGCTCCAATCTCCTTCCCCACGTGATTTCGCAGTTCCTCCTTGAGCTGACCGTCGGGTGTTCTGCCGCCCTCAAGAGTTACAAACGCGCAAATAGAGGATCCTTTCACTTCGTCCGGTTTACCTACAACAGCCGCTTCCGCAACAGCCTCGTGGCTAACAAGCGCGCTTTCGATCTCGGCGGTACCCAGTCGATGGCCGGCAACGTTGATCACGTCATCCACACGACCCATGATCCAGTAGTATCCGTCCTCGTCCCTCCGCGCTCCATCCCCGGTAAAGTACGCCCCTTTGATTTCGCTCCAGTACTGTTTCCGGTATCGATCCGGATCACCATAGATCGTTCGCAACATGGATGGCCACGGCCGCTTGACCACGAGGTAACCACCCTGGTTCTTTCCGACCGGTTTGCCGTCCTTCGTAACTACATCGACGTCGATGCCTGGAAACGGGAATGTCGCCGTGCCAGGCTTCAGCGGTGTAGCACCGGGCAGCGGGGTGATCATGATTGCACCGGTTTCAGTCTGCCACCAGGTGTCGACAATCGGACATTTCCCCTTTCCGATGATTCTGTGATACCACATCCACGCCTCGGGATTAATCGGTTCGCCAACAGTTCCCAGGAGACGCAAGGAAGCCAGATTGTGCTTAAGTGGCCATTGCTCACCCCAGCGGATGAAAGCCCTGATGGCGGTGGGGGCTGTATAGAATACCGACACAGCGTGCCGGTCGATAATGCGCCAAAACCTGTCCGGTTCCGGCCAGTTAGGGGCTCCTTCGTACATCACGGTCGTTGCGCCATTGGCCAGGGGCCCGTACACGACATACGAGTGTCCGGTAACCCAACCGATGTCGGCGGTACACCAAAAGGTGTCGGTATCTCTCAGATCAAAAACCCATTTCGTCGTGATGTACACGCCTGTCAGATATCCACCTGTGGTATGGAGTACCCCTTTTGGCTTGCCCGTGCTGCCACTTGTGTAGAGAATAAAGAGTGGGTGTTCGGAGTCAACCTTTTCCGGCGGGCAATCCGGCTTCGCATTCGCCATCAGTTCATCCCACCAGTGATCGCGTCCCGGCTCCATGTCAATTTGTTGGCGCGTGCGTCTCAAAACCACCACAGACTCCACTGAAGGCGTTGAACGCAGCGCTTCGTCCACATTCTTTTTCAGGGGGACGATTCCTCCCCTTCGGTATCCTCCGTCGGCCGTGATTACTACTTTGGCTTTTGCATCAGTGATTCGGTCAATCAGCGCCTGGGAGCTGAATCCTCCAAAGATCACAGAATGGGCTGCGCCGATTCGTGCACACGCAAGCATGCCAATAGCCAGTTCGGGGGTAAGTGGCATGTAGAGAACAACGCGGTCCCCCTTGTGGACGCCGAGCCCCTTGAGCACATTTGCGAATCTGCAAACCTCCCTGTAGACGTCGTGATACGTGAGTACGCGCGTGTCGCCGGGTTCGCCCTCCCAGATAATAGCTGCTTTGTTTTTCCTGCCGGTAGTCAGATGGCGGTCGAGACAATTGACGGAGACGTTAATTTTTCCACCAACAAACCATTTTGCGAACGGGGGTTTCCACTCCAGCACGCGGGTCCATTTCTTGAACCACAGAAGTTCTGAGGCAATGCCAGCCCAGAATTTCTGAGGGTTTCGCATTGAATCCTTATAAAGACCCTTGTAGGTTTTAAACGATTTGATCCAGGCGCGACGCGAAAAGTCTGGTGGTGGAGTAAACACCCTGTTTTCCCTGAGTACCGACGTAATATCAGAACCTGTGTCGCCTGTTCGCTTCTTGCCCATTGCAGCCTCCTTCATGGGGGGACGGAAAATCGTTGGGAGTATAGTCAAATCGATTACGAAAGGCAAGATTTCTTCAGAAGAAAGCCTTCGCCTCCGCTCGCGCGGTATGAACCGGTGGCCGGCCCGCTTCGGACCTTCCGGAGTACTGGACTGAGAGCTGGATGTTCCCCGTCACACGGTAATCGGCACCCAGAAGCCAAAGAAGACTCTTACCGAACAGCCTGCCTTTGGTGAACTCAAACGGATACACTTTGTTTGAAATGTTTGACGGTCGCGAAAGGATTGTTTCCTCGCGGGTCAGTTCAGCACGGACCTGGCCTCTCCCGGGGAATGCAACGACCCCGCGCAGCGATTGGTCGTTCAGATCTGCGACGGCATCATCACCTCTGAATCTGTCGCGAATCTTTTCGACAGTAAGACGGAATCCTACCTCCCACTCCCGCGCAGGCCTGTAAGCGATGTCCGAATTGAAGGACACAGCGAAAAGATCGCGATCTCTCGGCCCCGGACGGGACCCGATCACTTTGTCTGTCCTGAAGAGAATCTCTGTCTCGTTGCCGATTTCAGGAACGGGTTGGCTCCTCACGCGCGCGGAGTGCTCCCGGACTCGGCTTCGCTCCACGGAATTTACAAGTTGGACTAGCCCCTTGCGCCAGCTCGTTCGGAGCCTGGTCGAGAATTGCGGGTCATACTCAAAGATGTACAAGTCCTGTGTTATCAACTGCGATCCTGTAATTGTGTTGACATGATCGAGAAACGTGCTGAATCGTAACAGCGAGACGTTGCTTGTCGTCGGATCCGAACTTCTTTCATCCACGCGGAGATAAGTTTCCGAGCTTAACGCAGAAACCCATGAGCCCAGGGTGGTTGTCTTGTCAAGAAAGCGCGCAGCGCGGATTCTGATCCGTGCGCTTGCCTTGACATCGGCGACAGGATAGAGAGTCTCCCCCGGAAGAAATACCACAATATATTCGCCGTCAAACCTGGTCAATTCAAATTCATGATCATCGGCTATGGCGTTGCCATTCACATCACCGAGATAGCGATAGTTTCCTTCGCCACGGGGCACGCGCACATAGACGCGTTCAAGTCGCGCCGACCGCTGATTTGAGAACTCGTAGAATAGGTCCGTTTCGACTCCCCTGTTCGCTGGAATGTATTGCACCACCGAACGCACGGCGAGCACATCGGAGTCCACATTCCCGCGGGTACGAAAGCCGGATTCGAAGCGCGTGCGTTTTGCTGAAAACACAGCGCTCGCCCGCACACCATACCACTCATGAAGTTGCCAGTTGAAGCGCCCGGCCACCGACCTGAATGCAGGACGAAAACCCCCTGCAAGGGTACTGTCCTCTCGGCGCACCTGAACTTCAGCGGAGGCTGCCATTCCTAAGATTGTTCCCGTCTGTACTCCCGGACTCCATTGAGAAAACCTGAACCCGCCTTCTTCCTGCGTATTGGTTGTCTGTTGCGTCAGTGTTCGTTCTTCGGCCTCAAATCTGAGTGAGGGCCGTAGAACCCCCCATTGGACTGTTGCCTGACCACCATGTCGCAACCAGACAGAACGCCGACTCAGTGTTCTATCCCGGCTTGCGATGTGTTCTGCTCCGTATCTTACATGGCGTTGGGCAGAGTCACCGGCGACAATTTCCGCCTCGCTTCTCGAAGACTGGAATTTCGACTGCCGATCATAAAAACCATATCCGCCCCTGATGTTGAGATACGTTAAGGGCATGAGGGAGGCTGATGCTTCACGGATAAGCTCGTCCCCCTGCGGAGCGATATCAAAGTTCCATTTCCTCGCGAATTCAACTTCGTTGACACGGTCCGGTGCAATAAATCGCTCTCCCTGAAACCGTTCCGAGTATCGTAGATCTATCTCGCCGAGCTGTACTCCCGCCAATGAGGCGCTCCTTGGTGCATAGCGCGCAGAAAATCTGTATGCCCCGTCACTCGCGTTTTG
Organism: Ignavibacteriales bacterium; assembly: GCA_016207365.1. Lineage (GTDB taxonomy): Bacteria > Bacteroidota > Ignavibacteria > UBA10030 > UBA10030 > JACQPU01. Next base: position 6,129 of record JACQPU010000166.1, read on the forward strand.
ATCATCCAATGACGACAGCCGATTTGGATCGAACTTGCTTCCTGCAACCTCACCCGAAACCTCCAAATCCTTAACAATCGAAATCTCCGCCGTGACGTTTGCAAACTGATGCAACGATGGCAGGGGAATTATTATAAGTGGCAGATGGGTTCCGCCGCCGATTCCTGCAAATCTGAAATGTCCCAATCCAATACGCTCGTACCCCGCGGAATCAGGGGGCATGGTCTTCACCGGCGAAAACGTCACGACATACACAGCCTGCGAATCGCCAGGGGCATGCACCGCGATCGAATAGTTTCGGCCTGCGATCGCGGTATCGGTTAACAAGTACACACCTCGTGCGGCGCCGGTCAGAGAATCTCTCCCTACAAACCGAATGCCGGGAATCGAAGCCTTTAGTTCATCGTTTCCACTCCGTGCCAGGATCGCCCGCGTTTCCGCGGTGAGCGTTGCCTCAACCGGAGAATCAGGATCATCGGTTTCCTGGACGAAGAGCGACGTCAGACGGACGGCACCTCCAACACCGCGCACCGTGGCCAATCCGGAGAAGAAATTCCTTTCGTAGTGCCTGTCCGCGAACTCAAAATCGACTGCAATTCGCGAAGCATTTGTTATGAGTCGTTGCGTTGTGAACGTAATCTGTGCGGCGGCGTAATCGATTGTGTAGTCATTGATTTCGCCCCGCTTCATGGGAAACCCGTCGACATAGACGCGTTCAGACCCCGCAATCACGATGATCTGGCGTTCGCCCCGCAACCCTGTTAACCTGTAAGGGCCTTGATTTCCTTCCTGTCCTCGAAAATCATTCGTGTGATATTTTCCCCGCGCACCCCCACCGGAAAGGGAAACATGCGCGCCCGATCCTTCGCCGAATAGCGTGGATGTCCTCACGGTCCCTTTTGCTCCCTGCAGTTTCCGGGTCAATCGTCCAAACTCGCCCCCCTCGCGAACGTCAATATGCTCGTTGAAATCGCCGAGCGTTGCTTCGGCTGAAGGGTGCTTTATTTCGACGAATACTTTGTCTACCTCTTGCAGCGTCTCCGTCGTACCCTCGGGTTGTAGTGGCGTGTTTTCGTCCGTGAGCACAGCAACAAGGTCCACGTCACGTGAAAGGGGACCCGCAAGTTGCATGCGAAAACCAGAATTCAGCGTCAGATCGCGGTTCGAACCGAGGGTGAATCCCCTCGTCAGGGAACCGCTTTTTCGCAATGACGGGTTGAAAACATCGTCAAAGGAAAACGCTTGCGATACCACGGGTGTGAACCGAGTCGTTGTTTCACCGGATGAATCGGGGGAAACTGTAACGACTCTTCGCGCGTAGTCCCGTTTCAGCGAGACTGGAAGAAACTCATAGGAAACGTGGAGCGTGTGCTGAGAAGAGTCGCTAAGGAGGGAATCCCTGAGGGAGCCTCTAAGGCTGATAGTTCCGTGGCGATACTCGAGGATGTAGTGGACACCTCTTTGGAGGAGAACTACTCCGTCGAGGAGAACGGTATCACTGAGATGAAGTGCAAATTCACGAGAGAGACTGAGGATTGTGTCCCGTGGACTAACCGGGAGGATATCTATCTGCCGGTCCTGGGCACGGACGGGCAGGACAATCAGGAAAAGGCAAAGGGGAAAGAGGAAACGGCGCACGTACGGTTTGTAGGACACGATGGTGAACCATTACAACATGGTATCCTTAGTGCAAGCCGCCTCCTTGTACTGGAGTGTGAGGTAACAATCTGGGTGGACAAGAAGAATGTCGAATATCGAATGTCCAACGTATAATTACGACTCTGAATCTTATGCGAAGGGGGGACGCTCCGCCATCTTATGCGAAACTTGAGGCGGATCAGCCCTCTTCGATAAAACTCGAGGCTAAGAACTCCTCAATGGTGCCGAAGGGGGGACTCGAACCCCCACCTGGGGTGAGCCAGACCGGATTTTGAGTCCGGCGCGTCTACCAATTCCGCCACTTCGGCATTACCAGTGGAAAATCAGAAAGTGTAAAATTGGAAAGGTGAACCTGCACTTTCCAATTCTCTATTTTCCAGCTTACACTTCGCGTGCACGCACTCTGTCTTCGTTTCATTACGACAGCAGGTAGGTCCACCAATCATGCCAGTTCGGCATCGCCGGTTCACTTTTGCCCGATCGTCAATTTAGCGCAAAACAATATAGCGCTTTTTCAGAATTCCTCAAAGGCATCCATTGGAAACGCCTCCGCGAGACGAATGAAGGGGAGCGTACACTGATCATAGAATCCCATTCGTTGCTATCTCTTTTGAAGCGAGAATCTCACCATTTGACCGTCTTTGATTACGCGGTCGCACCGAGAGACTGCAAGGCTTTGACAGAGCGCTCGATTTCTTTCACCGGCATTTCGTGATCTTCCAATCTGCCTGCAAGGAAATCATCATACGACTGCATATCGAAATGACCGTGGCCGCTCAGGTTAAACAGAATGACTCGCGGCTTCCCTTCCTTGTCGGCCTCCCTGGCTTCATGAATCACAGCCCGAAGAGCGTGTGAAGATTCGGGGGCAGGGATGATTCCTTCCGATCGTGCAAACTCCCTGGCCGCGTCAAAGACCTCGACTTGCTTGTATGCCTGGGCCTCTACAAGCCCATCGAGGAGAAGGCGGCTTACAAGCGGCGCGACACCATGATACCTCAGACCGCCCGCGTGAATTGACGGAGGAACAAATGAATGTCCCAACGTGTGCATCGGCAGAAGCGGTGTCAGTTCACCGGTGTCTCCAAAATCATACGCATATGTCCCCTTTGTCAGAGTAGGGCATGACGCCGGCTCGACTGCGATCGCCCGGACAGCACGTCCTGCAATCCGCTCCCTGATGAAAGGGAACGCCAGTCCCGCAAAATTCGATCCACCGCCGCAACAGCCAATAACGATATCCGGAAATTCACCTGCCTTTTCCATTTGCTTCATCGCTTCCTGACCGACGACAGTCTGGTGCAGAAGGACATGGTTCAAAACACTGCCGAGAGAGTATTTTGTGTCGTCGTGTGTTGCCGCATCCTCGACCGCCTCACTGATTGCAATCCCGAGACTTCCCGGCGACTTTGGATCGTTCTCCAGGATTCTTCTCCCCGCATTGGTATCGACGCTCGGACTTGCGACGACGCTCGCCCCAAACATCTGCATGAGAGCTTTCCGGTACGGTTTCTGCAGAAAGCTGACCTTCACCATGTATACCTTGCACTGAATTCCAAAGAAGTCGCACGCGATGGCAAGAGCGGTCCCCCACTGACCCGCGCCGGTTTCCGTGGCAATTCGCTTCACGCCTTCCTTCGCATTACAATATACCTGGGCAAGGGCAGTATTGAGCTTGTGACTGCCTGATGGACTGCTTCCCTCGTACTTGTAGTAAATATGTGCCTTCGTCCCGATTCTCTCCTCGAATCTCTTTGCCCTGATTAACGGCGTCGGCCTGTACAGCTGGTAAAGACGCCTGACATCTTCCGGAATGGGAACAAACCGATCCCGGTTCACTTCTTGAAGGATGAGATCCATTGGAAAGATTGGCTGGAGATCCTGCGGCCCGACCGGTCTTCTTGTGCCCGGATGCAGAACGGGGTCCAGCGGCTTCGGGAGATCCGCCTGGATGTTGTAATAGGACGTCGGAATTTCGTCCTCTTCGAGAAGAAACTTGATTTGCTCCATAAATCCCTCCTTGTGTGGTATGAATGGATAAAAATGAAAAAATCGTGGTCGCGCCATCAGCGAGTTTCCCACGATTTGAATTCCATCCATCCAATGGAAGGAGAGACAAAAAAGGTGGGAACACTCGAAGGCATTCCCACCTTTGAAAGAACAGTCTAAGGCCTTATGGCGGGCTTACCTCCTGAAGGCAGCGCCACCACCAGTTGACTCGCGTTAACAGAGAGTCGGATTTTTTCATAACTGACTTAAGAGTAAGGTTTTTTCAGATTCTTGTCAAGCGGGAATCCGAGTATCTGCCTGTTCATTCTTGCACTTTCCAACGTCACACTTTTTTTGTGCACCCACCAGGACTCGAACCTGGAACCCACTGATTAAGAGTCAGTTGCTCTACCAATTGAGCCATGGGTGCTTTAGAACTTTTGAGCCGACTTTTGCTATCCACTCCTGGAGGGCCCTGCCGAATACCGACGAACTACTAACGGATTCCTTCAGCAGAATCGCCCGGTGATCAATCAGTCAGCGTTGCTGCTGAGGAGGCAAGGCCGGTTGGGGACTCGGCGGCAAAGCACCTTGAGCCGGGGCTTGAGACTGAATGACGCTTTGCTCCTGTCGCTCCCCGCGCGGCAGCACGACAAGGTTAATAAATATTGCCAAGACCAGGAAAATCGTTGCCAAAACTGTCGTTGTCTTGCCGAGGAAATCCGACGTTCGTCGCACGCCGAACACCGCCCCGATATTTGCCCCTCCAAATGAACCGGCCAGTCCTCCACCTTTGCTGGCCTGCATGAGCACAACGATGATCAGCAGGATACTGACGACAATCTCGATAAAAACGAAAAGGGTATACATAAGGCCCTCAAAAATACGGAAAAAATCCCGCTCAGGGCGGGATTCGCATTTCCAATGTAACGACCTTTGACGGGAGATGCAAGACTCTCTTAGAAAAAATCGAAGCCGCGCAGCTTCCGATTGAGATCCACCCCATCCGCACCACTTCCATCAGCTTCGTACCGGTTTCCGTATCCCAACCAATTCCAATCCCGCAATAGCGTTTGCCGATCCTCTTCCTTCAGTTCGTTGAAATTCGGAATAAAGTTCTTAAACGCAGGCTGACGATCGTATTTTCCGGGGTCGACGATCGCAAAGAACTTCTTGCGTTTTACGAGGTCTCCGAGCGTCTCCGATCCCTCCGCCGCCCTGCGCTGGAGAAGAGCCACGCCATCCCTGAGCCAAAGCCGCTTCGTACGGACAAATCTTCCCTCGTCCATAATCTCAACGACAACATGGGGAAGGAGTGTTGATACCTTCAGGAGAAAATCGCAAACGAGAAAAGCGTTCCATTCGTTACCCGCAACCCGCGTGAACCCACTGGCAAGACAATCATCATAATACCCGCCCCACTTGACAAACACCAGGCGGTCGCGCTCCAGCTGTCGGATGGTTTCCTCCTCCGTTTTCCCCTGGGCCTTAAGCCGCCGCTTTCGTTCCTCGATGAGAGTCCAGATCGTTGTATCCAGACCTGCGAATTCCTCGGCATTCGGAAAAACGACATACCGTCTGAAGGCCAGTTTGCCCATCGTCCAGGAAAACTCGCTATTGTACCAATGCTGGAGCCGTCGCACCTCATCCCATTCTTCCTCCGTGATCAGATACTCAGGGCGGCTGGAGATTTTATAAATGATCCTTCGGCTCACGAGCTTCCCCCCTTCGAGGCATTCAATACATATTTTCCAAGCATATCGAATTCAATATTCACGCGATCTCCCTCCTTGAGATGTTTGAACGTCGTGACATTCCAGGTGTAAGGAATGACGGAAACCGCGAACTGAGACTTGCTCAACGCTGCAACCGTGAGACTCACGCCATTCACTGCAACCGAGCCCACGGGAATCAGGAATTTTCGGAATCCCGGCGGAATGCTGATCCAAATGAACCAACTTCTTTGCCGCTTGTGCAACCGAAGAACGCGGCCGACTGCATCAACATGACCAAGCACGAAGTGACCGCCGAATCGATTGCCAACCATTACGGGGCGTTCAAGATTTACACGATCTCCTGCCGACACCGCGCCCAGATTCGTTTTTCGCAGGGTCTCCTCAACCGCCTGCAACGTGAACACACTCTTTCGTCTCGAGATCACTGTCAAGCATACCCCGTTCACCGCGATGCTATCACTCTTCCTGAGGCTTCGTCCTGTCCGGTACCCGCGAATGTAGAGGAGAGCGCTCTCGCCTGTGCGTTGTATCCGCTCAACCCTGCCCATTTCTTCTACCAGTCCCGTAAACACGTTAGGTTCCCGTTATGCGAACAAAAATGATACACAACACTTTGTAATAGGAGGATTCATGAAAAATCAGGCTTTCCTTCAATCAGGAGGTCGTTGCCAATCCGCCCCATCCATGGATTGCGAAGCCCCACGACAGTAGCGAGGGTGCGATGCGAAAATGCGAAGCCAGTTGTCCCGGATCCCAGGATAGAAGGCGCAACGATACAATGCACTCGGTCGACAAGCTTCTCTTCAAAAAATGTCCCCACAGTCTCGCTTCCACCCTCGACTAATATGGACGTAATACCAAGGCCAGCCAGCACCCTTGTGATCACTTTTCCACTTATCATCGATGGCCCTTCGATCCCCAACACCTGCACACCCCTCCGCTCAAGAAGTATCACTTTTCGTTCCTGACGCCGCAATGTTGCCGCTGACGTCAGGAGAATCGTCGCGGCCTCTCTTGAGTGAAAAATCTTCCGTGTCACCGGCACCGAGAGCTTCCCGTCAAGAACTACTCGGATAGGCTGACGACCACGCACATGTCTGACTGTGAGCTCCGGGTTGTCCCTACGCACAGTTTCCGCTCCGACCAGGACCGCATGATATTGCGTTCTTAAATCATGGCCATACGTTCGTGAAATCGGAGACGAAATCCATTGTGACCGTCCGCGCAAATCTGCAATCCGGCCATCAAGTGTCTGGGCGATCTTCACACCCACAAACGGCCTTCCCTCCTCCATGAATCCGAAGAATTTCTCATTCAGCAATCGCGCCTGACTCCGCAAGAGCCCACTCCGGACCTCAATACCTGCCCGGCGAAGATCGCGAAATCCCCCTCCGGACACGAGCGGATTTGGATCCGTTGTCGCGGCGATCACTTGACTTATCCCCGCTCCGATGATCGCCTTTGTACAGGGAGGAGTTTTCCCCGTATGCACGCATGGTTCAAGATTTACGTACAGGGTGCCACCTTTTGCACGCTTGCCCGCCTGTGACAAAGCGATGATCTCAGCGTGAGGACGGCCAAATGCTGGATGATATCCCTCGCCAACAACTTCACCATTCCGGACAATCACGCATCCAACCATGGGATTGGGTGCAACCCACCGGGATCCGCGCTGGGCAAGCTCCAGACACCGCATCATGAAGTTAGTATCGCCGGCAGTCATGCCCAGGACACTCCGAGGGTTGTGCTTTCGTTCCATCCAAGCACTTTCGCCGCGCGTTCGTTCCTGACAGCTATTTCAACGAGTCCACTGCTCCCGATTATAAGACACGGCACTCTGTCTGGCGCTTCAGCATATCTTTGAATCCATCGCCTTACCCCTTTTTTCCCCACCGAAACACTTTTCAGAACGTTCGGATCTGCTATTCTTATGTCCGTGATCAGATTCCCAAACCGGTCGATGTGCAGAATACCAGCCCGAGTCGCTGGCTTGCCGATGACAAATCCGAGGGACGGTGCAGGCGGAACTATTGGGTTTCCGAGCAGCTCAGGCGCAACGCCGGAAGCAAGGTGTGCCGCGAGGGGGGCGAATACGTCTCTTCCGTGAAAAGTTGAAGAAACCTGAGGAAGAATATATTTCGAGCCGCCGATTTTTACGTCAATGCACATTTCGGCATGTTCATCCCTAAACACCAGATCTATCAGGCCGTTGTCCGGAGCCAGGAACCACCACGTTCCGCCCTTCAACAGGAGAATCC
>JACQPU010000161.1 GCA_016207365.1 Ignavibacteriales bacterium
GCACTGCCGCCGGATCGCTTCCAACATGATTCTCACCATTTGCCAGATACACAACGCCACCCGATTTTGCCTGATCGTACCTCACACCAAAAATCTGGTCTCCCGCCTTCGGCTCTCCTTCGATCAGAGCGCCCAAATCACCAAACTGCTCAAATCCCATTCCCACAAAGAAATCCAGCCGCGTGTCGGCAGGAAGATTCACTTCCCGATTCTGCGCGTCCATGGCCGTCACAAACAGCTGCGCAGTCGATCCGTGATGAATCGTGTCGGGATCCACGAGCACTCTGAAATGATGCACAGGCGGCAGCGTCCGGCGAATCTCAAACGTCACTCGCGATGTAATCCCCCGGCTGGAAACTTCGACAACTGCTTCACCGATTTCATCCGTCGGCTGGACGCCATTTGCCGAAAACCGCAACTGTTTGATATCGTTGGCCTTTCCCACAAACACGTCGCCCACATCTGACCCGTCCGGCCCAAGGAGCGTCCCAAGCTCCGCTCCTTCGATGATTCTGACCGTTGTCGCGCAATTTGGATGCCAGACCGTCGATCCGCAGAGTAGTGAAGAATAGGAAAGCGTGAAACTCTGCGTCGCCTGGCCGTGGTCAAGCTTGAACGGATGAGTCGCCCCATCGACCCCAAGCGCGAACGACGTATAAAGCGGTACGCTTTGGATATGCCCCTGAAACACACATGCGACGGAGCAATCAGTGACAAAGAACAGCGAATCAACAAGCTCGCCGTCCAAATAGAAACCGAACGAGCGCTTAAGCTCGGCGGTGCCCATGAGTCGACAGGACATGCTGGCCTCCACACCCGGCCCTCGCGCCGGAATGGAGGCAACGGTAACAGGACCTACCACCTGAACCGTGGTACCATCTCCACAAAACCGGTTACGAAGAACCATCGCCCTCGAGCGCGACGGACTCATGTCGACAATTCCGTTATGCGCAAACACAAGAGTCATTGTCGAATTTGAAACAGACGACGCGTTCGGATCTGGACCGGCTCCGATCCGGACAGTATCTCTGATGACAACCTGGGCGGGTGAAGAAGAAACCGGAATAAGAAAGACACAGCAGAACAACGTACAGCGGAACAACCATGGAACCCCCATAGAACCCCCCAAAGGATTAGGTTATGAAAATGAATTGATTCCCCGGGAGGTGTGTCCCCGTGCAGATACTAAGAAATTTCTTTTACGTTGTCAAGTGTTTCGCGTTGTGAGAGGTGAGATGTGAAATGTGGTGTGGCTACCGTAACTGAAGTACAACCCCCTCGATAGGCCAACGCGCGCGAAGACGAAGCGTGTCGGCGTGAACAGTGAATCGCTCAGAGACAGAAAACGGACGCGCCGAGCCCGCGTCATACATGCCGTTGTTGTTCCGATCGCGAAAAGCCTCCAACACGTATCTCCCCTCCAGAAGACGATCAAAAACGAATGGTCCGGAACGAGCCACGCTCACCTGCCTTGGAATGGCGCTTTTGCGATCTGCGTCACGGGCAGTAAGCACGATGAGGCCTGATGTATCCGATTCGGCGCGGTCCACGACAATGCCTTCGATACCGCTTAGTCTCTCTGTGTCGATCGTCTGAAATCGATAGGACAGCACTGTGTCCTTTCCTTTGTTCCCGGCGAAATCGAGCAAGATCCCGGTGTTCACTGAAACGGTGTACCACATATTCCCGGTCAACAAATTCCTGGGCCGCAATTCCAGCGCATGCCCAAGCCATCGAGCTTTGAAAGATACCGGCCCCACCGTATCCCGAAACTGCACAAGCAACTCCCAACCAACCTCCGTGACCGGCTCTGAGAAGTACACAAACAGAACCGGATCGATCTCCATGTTTTTCGTGCTGTCCGCAAAGGTCAATCCACTTAATGCCGGCCTCACCGTATCCGCAATTCCCGAACCCTCAAATGTCAGTCGATCTGCAATCGGACTTATCGGCAATCCAACCGAATCGCGAAGGCCGGAGACAATCGTCCGATACCCCTTTCCGCCCTCCTGTCTGTCTGTTAGGACAAAGAGTTCCTTTCGCTGGGGAAGCTTGAAAACAAGGGAACGAACGCCAAGCGCACTCCCGTCCGATGTATCAACAATCTGAACTGCCTGGTTCGTTGCACAGGCAGAATCAAGCCCCTCTGAAAAACCAAGCGTGAGAAGGCTCTGATGGACCGTACGGATTTCAACGAGCCGCGGTGCCGTCGTATCCTGTCGCGCAAGCCGCATGACAAGCCCCGCGGCAAGTGTGTCCGTCTCTGTAAGCATCACATCGTTTTGCAGCACCGCATATTCATCCGTCTCAGGGTCGTAGAGAAGATCGCGATACTCATCGCGCACGGCAAACACGCGATAAGGGCCGATGGAAACGTGCCGGAAAAAGAATCGGCCGTCTTGTCCCGTCTGCGTAATATAGTCGGGTTGCAGAGTTGATGGGTCCAAGGTATCCGGATCCATCCCGTCGAGCTTGTAAGCGAACATCATGACCCCTGTCACGGGCTTTCCCGCTACCGATGGGTACACCATTCCTTCGATTGCGCCACGATCGATAGAATCGCCTGTGGAAAAGGCTAACGCAAACGCCTGGGCCATCCTGTTCCCTCTCCTCGTATCCTTCACATCTGTACCCACATTCACAACATAGGTGGTGTTTTTCCGCAGCACCTGGCTGAAAGAAATCTCAACTTCTTTCCCGCTCCAGTCAAATTCCAGAGAACCGACTGCAGGGGAAATAAAAATCGATTCGTTGACCGACGGCCGGTTTACATACTCGCTGAATTCAAGTACAATTTTTGTGTCGTCGTAGGAAGTGGTAAAGGGGGCAGGATAGACAGAAACGATTTCCGGCGGTTCAAAATCCTCCGGACCGCCTCCCGGCGGTACTTGTCCCGCACAAGAAAGAAGAAGTGTGGCCGCGATGCATCGTGAGACGTTGCAGATCAGGGTCCTCATGGTAGACGGTTTCATCCTCCCGCGTTGGCCTGTCTCTGCATTTCCCGCCGGACTCTTCTGTACTCACGCACGGCGCGCAAATGCTCGGAGTAGCTTTTGCTGAATCTATGTCCACCGGTTCCGTCCGCCACAAAGTACAAGTACTCGTGCCTTTCGGGATACAGGGAAGCGAGAATGGCGTCACGTCCCGGATTGCCGATTGGGCCCGGTGGAAGGCCGCGAATTCGGTACGTATTGTAGGCGGATTCAATCCTCAGATCACTGTACATAAGCCTTCTGGGACCATCGGGAAGCACGTACTGTATGGTGGGATCGGCCTCAAGCCGCATTCCTCGCGCCAGTCGATTGTGATACACTCCTGCAACCACGGCGCGCTCCCAGGGCATTTGCGTCTCGCGCTCGACAATCGAGGCGAACGTCACAACCTGATGCGTGGACATTCCGAGCTGCCGTTGCCGCTCGAGCAGAGAATCAGAATAGAACTCCCGAAACGCCTGGAGGAATCGCTCCACGACGCTCAGTTCCTCGGTTTGCCAGTGGAAAAAATAGGTGTCGGGAAGCAAGTATCCTTCGAGCGACGGAGCGGAAATTCCCCACGCAGCGACCAGGCTTGAGTCCGTGCATAGATCCATGATGCGTGTGGAATCCACTCCAAGCTCTTTTCCCAGCCTCCCGGCCACGAAGGTCATGCGGATACCCTCCGGAAGTGAAACCGGTATGAGCTTTCGGGATGTACCATCTCGAAGGGCATAGAGGATCGTGAGATTTGATAAACCGCTTGGAAAACTGTATCGCCCGACTTTCAGCTCTCTGCTCAGGCCCAACATCCGCCCCGCAATTTTGAACGCTTGTTTACTCCGGATGATGCCATTTGTATAAAGAGAATCCGTGACGCGGTTGAACGTGTCCCCGCGGGCAACGTGGATAACCCGTTCGGGTGGACCAGAAAACCAGTTTGGCCAGAGGAAGATCCAGATGGAGAAGGAAAGAACAATGAAAACAACGACGCCTGCTGCAACGATCGTCACGCGGGCGCTTTTCACTGCCCACATCTGTCCGGCTCCAATCAGAATCCGGTTCTTATGATCACGGAGAGAACTCATGGCCTGTCTTGCCGATTCTTCTTCCGCATCATCGCGAGCCGCTCAATTGATCGCGATTCATCAATAATGCGTTCAAACAGGCGTCTCAGCGCCTGCAGGGACAATGGTCCCGGGTTCGATGTTGTGACATTCTTCATGACTTCCTCCTCCCGCTCCGGTGAATAGGCATCCAGGCCGAGGATCAGCTTGATTCTTCCGATTTCCTCGGCACACCGTGCGCGTTCGTTCAGAAGCCTCACAAGTTCCGAATCGATCACATCGATCTTATCGCGCCAGCGTTCAAGGTCCTCTGTGAGATGATTATTCATCGTGCTATCGAAATAAAGGGAGAGAAGAGGGTACCTGGCGAATGAAGTCAGGCGGGGAATTGGTGATCAATTGATTTCGATCCGCGAGATCGTTGGACGGAAGGGACGAATATCATGCGATTTTCAGATTTGGCACTGCCGGGAGATCCAGATCCGAAAACTTGCCCTGACGGGCCTTCAGGTATCCCGCCATTGCAATCATGGCACCGTTATCGGTGCAATACTCAGGCTTGGGAATAAAGAGCCGGAAGTTGCGACGGGCTGATTGTTCCTCCAGCTTTGCGCGCAACGCTGAGTTGGCAGCGACGCCACCGGCAATCGCCAGTGATTGGACCCGGTAATTCTCGGCGGCCGTAAGGAGTTTATGAACAAGGACGTCGATAATAGCAGCCTGAAAACTCGCACACAAATCGGCCAGGACATCGGGACTCTGCTGCAGGCGATCCTGAGTCAAGCCGTTCCGCCGCAGGTAGTACAAGAGGGACGTCTTCAGACCACTGAAGCTGAACTCGTATCCCTCCTCATCGAGATACGGCCTCGGAAATTTCACGGCCTCCGGATTCCCCTTCCGCGCCAGCTTGTCGATCATGGGACCACCGGGGTAACCTATTCCGAGCATTTTTGCCGCCTTGTCAAAGGCTTCTCCTGCGGCATCATCCCGCGTTTCTCCGAGAAGTACGTACTCCAGGGGACCTTTGACAAGGACAAGCTGAGTGTGTCCGCCCGACACCGTCAAAGAGACAAAGGGAAACTCGGGCCTCGGTTCATCGATAAGGTTCGAAACAAGGTGAGCTTCAATGTGATTAACCCCAAGAAACGGCACGCCAAGTCCCAGGGCCAACGCTTTTCCAAAGCTCAGGCCAACGAGGATCGATCCGATAAGTCCCGGCCCGTAGACTGCCGCAATGGCGTTCAGGTCGGCCGCGGAAATCTTCGCTTGCGCCAACGACTCCTCCACAACAGGCGCGATCAACCGGAGATGCGCGCGTGAAGCAAGTTCCGGGACGACACCGCCGAATTTCGAATGCACCATCTGGCTTGCCGTCACATTCGAGAGCAAAACGCCATCTCGCAATACGCCGGCCGATGTTTCATCACACGATGTCTCGATTCCCAGAACAGTCATAA